>DATDHA010000244.1:0-1783 GCA_036521815.1 Alphaproteobacteria bacterium
GGCATTTCCGCATGGGTCACGAACGCGAGCGAAAAAGCGACGGTGACCTCCCGCCCATCGGGCAAGCGCGCGGCGCGGGAGAAATCGAAGGGCGCGTAGGTGTCGAGGCTGCGCGACGCAAACTCGGCATGATCGCGCAGCACATCCGAACTCGCGAAGACGAGCATCGACATGCCTTCGAAGCGCTCGAGATAGTGGGCGTTGAAGGCGCCGAAGCTGAAATGCCCGCTCCGGGCCGGCGGGATACGCGCCCGATCGGCGACGGCCAAGAGTTCGAGAAAATTGCCCTTGAATTGTGCCAGGCGGTTGGCCGTGCCGAACGGATGTTGCGCGCGCGGTGTGAGGGTAAATCCCAATTGCTCATAGAAAGCGCTGGCCCGTTCCAGGTCCTTTACGCAGACGACCAGATGATCGATCGGACGATCCATGGTAGAGCACCTTTCCTGTCGCTTTGCTCGACGAGCTTTTGCCGTGCGCGGTTCGGCGTTGCAACGCAGTTTTTCTGATTCGCGAACGTCGTAGAAAAAACGCATGATTTGGCGCCTGCGGGGCACCCATTAGGGATTACGATGACCTACCTGCTGCCTTCACTCAATGGCCTGCGCGCCTTCGAAGCCGCGGCTCGACATCTCAGCTTCAAGAGGGCCGCACATGAGCTTCATGTGACGGCCGGCGCCGTCGGCCAGCAGGTCAAGACGCTTGAGTCTCAGCTTGGCATCCAGCTCTTCACGCGCATGCCCAGGGGGCTTGTCCTTACCGACGCCGGTCAGACCTATCTGCCCGCTTTGCGCGCCGCGTTTCAGACAATCGCGGCGGCGACGGAGAAATTGAGGCCCCCTCGCGTGCGCACCGTCGTCACACTCGGCATCCACAGCCGTTGCAACATGTCTCACATAATGTCCCAAGCGGAGCGGTTCCGGGCGGAGCACGGCGAAAGTGTTGCTTTGAGGATATGCCGGCCCGCCGGACGCCACGAACTCACCACGGGCAAAGTCGACATGGTGATCGACCACGAACCGGTCGATCACGGCGGCTACCGCTGCGACCGTCTCATCCTATCTCCAGAGCGCGGCGCCGCGACGCTCTACCTCGTCTACGCCGACGGAATGGCGAGCTGCCCCGAAGTAATCCTTCTCCGTGACTGCTTAGTAACTCGTCCCGAGGATTTGTCCGCACTCAATCGCCGGCGCGCCGCTACTCGACTGTGACACTCTTCGCGAGGTTTCGCGGCTGGTCGACGTCCGTGCCCTTGATGACCGCGGTGTGATAGGCAAGGAGCTGAACGGGGATGGCATAGAGGATCGGCGCCACGAAAGGATCGACCTCAGGCAACTCGATCGTCGCCGCAGCCTTGCCGCCGAGCCTTTGGAGACCCTTGCGGTCGGAGAGGAAGATCACCTTGCCGCCGCGCGCCATGGCCTCCTGCATATTGCTCGCCGTCTTTTCGAAGAGCGCGTCCGAAGGTGCGATCACGATGATCGGGACACCGTCATCGATTAGCGCGATTGGCCCATGTTTCATTTCGCCCGCGGCGTAGCCCTCGGCATGGATATAGGAAATCTCCTTGAGCTTGAGCGCACCTTCGAGTGCTATGGGATAGCCGGTGCCGCGCCCGAGATAGAGCACGTCACGCGCCTCGGCGACCGACTTGGCAAGCTCGCGGATCCGCTCGTCGTGGTTCAAGACCTCGGCGGCGCGGGCCGGCACTCGCTCAAGGGCCGCTCACTGCTATGGGTGTGGGCGGACCACCGTTCCTCGCTGCGACTGGGGGGCCAATCCCTAC
>DATDHA010000245.1:0-3001 GCA_036521815.1 Alphaproteobacteria bacterium
GCGGTGCCGTCGCCGCCGCGCGCGCGCGACAAATCCCGGTCATCCTCGATGGCTTCGTGGCGACCGCCGCGGCGGCACCCCTTTACAAGCTCAATGCGGAGGCGCTGGATCACGCGCTCGCCGGTCACGTCTCGGCCGAACCCGGGCATCGCCGGCTTCTTCGCGCCCTCAACAAGGACCCGCTTTTAGCACTCGGCATGCGCCTCGGCGAAGCGTCGGGGGCGGCCGTAGCACTCGGCCTGCTCAGGGGTGCCCTCGCGGCACACTGTGGCATGGCAACCTTCGCCGAGGCGGGTGTGAGCGGCAAAGCGTGACCTGCTTCGTCAGCGTCGATCGATGAGATGGACGAACGAGCCCATCAGGCACCCGCGCACGCATCCCATGTCGCCGAGATCGGCGCGTGCTGCGTCCGCTCCGTAGAATAGCGGGGCCACGCGATCCTCGCGTAGGACGCTCGCGTAGTGGAACTCATGGCCCCGGAAACCGGCACCTGCCCGGCCGAGTCGCACGTCGCGCGCGAGGCGAACCTCGCGGTAGCCGAGGTGGAGCCGAGGCCGCTCGAACGAAGTCTCGAGCGGCAGCAATCCAGCCATGGCATGGCGCTGGCCCGCCGCGTCGACGAGCCCCTCGCCCAGCACCATGTAGCCGCCGCATTCGCCGTAGACGATGGTCTCGCGCGCCGCAGCACCGCGCAGGCCATCGAGAAACCGCCTGTTACCCGCGAGCTGCCCGGCATGCAGCTCGGGGTAGCCACCCGGCAAAAAGACCGCGTCGGCGTTCCCATCCGGCGCTTCGTCGGCAAGCGGGGAGAACGGCAAGATCTCCGCGCCCTGCGCACGCCAGGAAAACGTCAGATGCGGGTAGGTAAAGCCGAAGGCGTCATCCTCGGCGATCGCGATGCGCTGGCCGAGTGGGGGAATGCTCGACACCCCATTCGGGGGTGCTTTGAGCCTGCCCGGCCGCGCCAGCGCGCACAGGATATCGAGGTCGAGATGCTCACTTGCCTGTGCTGCGGCGCGCGCGAGCACAGCGTCGAGGTTGCCATGCTCCCGCGCCTGCACAAGGCCGAGGTGGCGATCCTGCAACTTGACACGCTCATCACGGGGGAACGCCCCAAGGAGCGGAATGCCGAGCGGGGCGAGTGCGCGCTCGATCATGGCCCTGTGCGACGCGCTCCCCACGCGGTTGGCAACGATCGCCGCGATCGCGATACCGGCACCGTGATCGCGAAAACCGCGCGCGATTGCCGCAACCGAAGCACCCTGGCCGGCGACGTCGAGCACGAGGATCACCGGCCACCCCGTCATTCGCGCGAGATCGGCGGTTGAGCCGGTGCCGTCGGCAGCACCGTCGAAAAGGCCCATGACCCCTTCGACAAGCAGGAGATTGGCACCCTGGCCGGCGGATTCGACGATCGCGGCAAGTGTCTCCGGCCGCATCGCCCACGGATCGAGATTGAAGCAGGGCCGCCCGCTGGCGGCGGCATGGAACGCGGGATCGATATAGTCGGGGCCGACTTTGGCCGAGCTGACCCGAACGCCGTGCTCCCTGAGTGCCCGAAGGATCGCCAGGGTGACGGTCGTCTTCCCGCCTCCGGAGGCGGCTGCCGCGACAATGAGACCCGGTGCCGACATCGCCTATCGCCCGGCCGACGCCGATGCGCGCGCGGCGAGTGCCCCGAGCCAGTTCAAGCTCGCCCGGAGCCGCACCACTTCGCCCACAACGACGATCGCCGGCGGCTCGAGTGCTGCGGCCGCGATATCGGCGACGCAACGTCCCAATGTCGTCTCGAGCACGCGCTGGGTCGGCAACGTCGCGTCGGCGACAACTGCGACCGGCTCGTCCCACCGGCGCCCGCTCGCGATGAGGCGTTCGGCGATCTGGCGGATATGCTTGAGCGCCATGTAGATAATGAGCACCGGCGAACCTCGGGCAACCGCCTGCCAGTCGATCCGGTCGGGAACCACCCCGGCCGAATCGTGGCCGGTGAGGAAGCTCACGACCGAATTCGTATCCCGATGCGTGAGCGGTATCCCCGCATAGGCGAGCCCTCCGATGCCGGCGGAGATTCCCGGAATGATGCGGAACGGTATTCCGGCTTCGACAAGGCTCAGCGCCTCTTCTCCGCCACGGCCGAATACCATCGGGTCGCCCCCCTTGAGACGAAGCACGCGCTTGCCCGCCCGCGCAAGCTCGACGATGCGGAGCGAAATGTCGGCCTGCGTCGGCGATGGCTTGCCGCCCCGCTTTCCCGCGTGCTCACGGGTCGCATTTGCGTTCGCCAGACGCAGGATCGCCTTGCCCACAAGGGCATCATAGACGATCGCGTCGGCGTGCCTCAGGCCGTGGAGGGCGTGAAGCGTGAGCAGGCCGGGATCGCCGGGACCGGCTCCGGCAAGCCAGACCCAGCCAGGTTCGAATTCCGGCAGGCATGTCGGCAGCGGATCGATCATACCGGACATGACGCAAACCCTCGGTGGGTGCCTAGCCCGACGTCAACTGGCCCGACCCGAACTAGCCATCCCGCCGGGTTCGGTCTATAACGCGAGCCATGGTCCGCAAGCCCGGAAGTGCCCTCAAGCGCGGCTGGACGACGGGTGCTTGCGCCGCCGCCGCGTCGAAGGCGGCCTACACCGCACTTTTGTCCCGCAGCTTTCCCGATCCGGTCACCATCACCTTGCCGGGCGGCGAGACACCGGCCTTCGCTCTGGCGCGTGAGGAGCTTGCCGGCGATCGTGCCTCCGCCGGCATCGTCAAGGACGCGGGCGAGGACCCGGACGTAACCCATGGCGCCCTCATCGTCGCGACGGTGCGCAAGGGTGCTGTCGGCTCCGGCGTGGTCTTTCGCGCGGGCGAGGGTGTCGGCACCGTCACCAAACCGGGCCTGCCGCTTGCGCCGGGCGAGCCGGCAATCAATCCACGGCCGCGGGAGATGATCCGTCGGGCGATTGCCGAGGTGGCGCACGCGCACGGGGGTACTGGGGATGTCGACATCGAAATC
>DATDHA010000246.1:0-11200 GCA_036521815.1 Alphaproteobacteria bacterium
TGTTTCCGCGGACGAGCTTGCACGCGTCACGACCGCGAATTTCTTTCGCTTGTTCCGCAAGGCCACGGCACCGACGCCGGCCGCCCTCGGCATCGTCGTCAAATGAAGCTCACGATCCTCGGCTGCGGCGGGTCGAACGGGGTGCCGCTCATCGGCGGGATTTGGGGGAGCTGCAATCCGGACAATCCGCGGAACCGGCGGCTGCGCGCGTCGGTCCTCGTGGAGGATGGCGACACACGCCTCCTTGTCGACAGCTCGCCCGATCTG
The DNA here is from genome assembly GCA_036521815.1 of Alphaproteobacteria bacterium. Lineage (GTDB taxonomy): Bacteria > Pseudomonadota > Alphaproteobacteria > JACZXZ01 > JACZXZ01 > DATDHA01. Next base: position 268 of record DATDHA010000246.1, read on the forward strand.
CGCCAGCAGCTTCTGGCAGTGGGCAGTGGGCAAATCGACGCCTTGATCTACACCCACCCCCACGCCGATCATTTGCACGGGATCGACGATCTTCGGATGGTCAACGTGCTGCGCAATGCGCCTCTCGATATCTATGGCAACGCGTGGGCCTTGGCCCAAATCCGGGAGCGTTTCGGCTATGCGCTGACGCCGCTCAGCGCCAATTCCCAAGGCTATTTCTACAAGCCCTGCCTCGTGCCGCACGAGATTGCCGGCCCCTTCCGGATTGGCGCCATCGACGTCGTTCCGTTCGAACAGGATCACGGCTATTCGAAGACGCTCGGGCTTCGCTTCGGCCCGGTCGCCTATTCGACTGACGTCGTCGAGCTGGGAGAGGCGGCGTTCGAGGTTTTGGCGGGCGTCATGGTCTGGGTGGTCGATTGCCTGCGCTTCGCACCGCACGAGACGCACGCCCATCTCGACAAGACGCTCGGCTGGATCGCGCGCGTGAAGCCCGAGCGCGCAATACTCACGCACATGAATCACGCCATGGATTACGACAGCGTCTCGGTCTGCTGTCCGCCGGGCGTCGAGCCCGCCTATGACGGCATGACGATCGAGGTCTAGCTCGGCTGCGAGCCAACCAGGCCAAACAGGCCCGCCCCATCCAAGTGGCATGGTCGATCTTCCAAAAGTGGCCCTTCCCCCGAACCGCTTTCCGCGCCATCTTAACTTGCCGTATTAACGCCGTTTGCTTTCGCGGCACTTCGCCGCGGGGCATGCGGCGACGGATTTGGCCCTCGTGGCGGTTGGGCGGGGCGTTGGATGAGCGAAACCTTTGTCGCGGACGATAGTGGGCTTCACGATGCGATCGCGCGTGACGGCTTTGTCTTTGTGCAGGCGGAAGAGACGCGGCGGAATCTGGCGCGGTGGGGGGCGCTCGCCGATTGGGAAGCCTTCGCCGCGAGCTGGAGCGACCTTCGTCTCGACAGCTATATGGCGGATGGCGGCCGGTACCGTCGCCGGCGTCATTCCGCCTACGCAGCAGGCGGATCGGGGGCGATCCTGCGCAAACCCGATCAGCCACATTATCAGAGCCGTGACTACAACCCGCTCAATGGCGGGATCGCGCGGTGGTTCGAACCGATAGCGCCCGAGATCGGCGACGGGCCGACCATGCGGACGATCCTCCGATTCTGCCATCGGCTTTTCGGCGACTTGGCACCTCACACCCTCGCCTGGCATGTCGAGACGCATCAATTCCGCATCGAAGCGCTGCCGGGGCAGGAGGGGCGGCCGACTCCCGAAGGCATGCACCGCGACGGCGTCGATTTCGTGCTCGTGCTCCTGATCGCGCGGCGCAATATCGCGAGCGGCACCACCACAATTCACGGCCTCGACCATCGCCCACTCGGCAGCTTCACGCTGCGCGATCCGCTCGATGCAGCACTGGTCGACGATGCCCGCTGTTTTCACGGCGTGACGCCCGTCGAGGCGAACGATCCGGAAAGCCCGGCGTACCGGGACGTGCTCGTGGTGACATTCCGCAAGGACTGATCGGCCGCAAGGATCGGTCCGCCCCCGCCTCGACATGAATTGATCACCGCCTGCGCGGAGACGGAGTGCATCAACGCTCTCGGGACCCGCGCCGAACATATGGTCGCAACCAAGGTTCGTTGCTAACCTAACCCTCAAGATGAGAGACGATGTCCTCCTGGCGCAGGCGCCGGCAACGGGCGACGAGCGGTTCGAGCGCGCTCACGGTGTCGCGGAAATCGCCTTCGCTGCGGATGGCGCGCGGGGAGCGTCGCGTCTCGCTCACCTTTACCAGGAAACACCATGCCGCGTGCTATTCCCACGCCCGGAAACGGGCGATCCTGTCACAGCGGTGCTGCTCACCACGTCGGGCGGGCTGACTGGCGGCGACAGCGTTCGGATCGCGGTCGAGGTGCGCCAAGGTGCTGCCGTGACGGTGACGACGCAGGCGGCCGAAAAAATCTACCGCTCCCTCGGATCGGACGCCGCGATCGACGTGACGCTCGGGATCGGCGGGGGCGCCTGGCTCGAATGGCTGCCGCAGGAGACCATTCTTTTCGATCGCGCGCGCCTCGTGCGCCGAAACGATGTCCATGTGGCGGCGGGTGGCCGGATGCTGGCCGTCGAGATCGTCGTGTTCGGCCGCCCCGCGCGCGGCGAGCGGTTTATGAGCGGCAAGCTCCATGACGCATGGCGGGTGCGGTGCGGCTCGAAGCTCGTCTGGGCCGACGGGATTCACCTCGAAGATGATGTCGGCGGAATGCTCGGGTGCAAGGCCGGCTTTGACGAAGCACTCGCCTCCGCCACGATACTCTATGCGGCCGATGACGCAGAGGCGATGCTGGACGTGGCCCGCGCGTTGCTCGACGGGACTGTCAGCCGTGCCGGCGCCACGGTGGTGAACGGCGTCTTGATTCTGCGCATGATCGGCCGCGATGCGCGGCACTTGCGCGGCGATGTGGCGCTATTTTGCGCCCGGTTCCGTGCCGCGGCGGCGGGGCTGCCGGAGCGGATGCCGCGCGTGTGGCAAACATGAAGATGTGACGGGCAGACAAGAAGGAGGCAAGCGTGAATCTGACTCCACGGGAAAAAGACAAACTTCTCATCGCAATGGCGGCGATGGTGGCGACGAAACGCCTCGAGCGCGGCGTCAAGCTCAACTACCCCGAGGCGATCGCCCTCATCACCGACTTCGTGGTCGAAGGCGCGCGGGACGGCAAGTCGGTGGCACAACTGATGCGCGACGGTGCCGATGTTGTGAAGCGCAGCCAGGTCATGGAAGGGATCGCGGAAATGATCCACGAGGTTCAAGTCGAGGCGACCTTCCCCGACGGCACGAAGCTCGTTACTGTCCACAACCCAATCCGCTGACGGAGGCACCTAATGATTCCCGGAGAGGTCATCCCCAAGGCGGGCGAGATCACGCTCAACGAGGGACGCGACACGGTCACGATCGACGTCGCCAACGCGGGCGACCGGCCGATTCAAGTCGGCAGCCACTATCACTTCTACGAGACGAACGAGGGCCTCAAGTTCGAGCGGGAGAAGGCGCGCGGCATGAGGCTCGACATTCCGGCCGGCACGGCGGTGCGCTTCGAACCGGGCCAGGCGCGAACGGTGACGCTGGTACCTTATGGCGGCACCCGTACAATCCACGGCTTCAACGCAAAGATCAACGGCAGGCTCTAAGGGACGGGCATGGTATATAAAATTTCACGCAGCACCTATGCCGGCATGTTCGGTCCCACCGTCGGCGACGTGGTGCGGCTCGCCGACACCGAACTTTTCATCGAGGTCGAGGAGGACCGCACCGTTCACGGCGAGGAGGTCAAATTCGGCGGCGGCAAGGTCATCCGAGACGGCATGGGGCAAAGCCAGGTTAGCCGCGAAGATGGCGCCGTCGATACCGTGATCACCAATGCGCTCATTCTCGATCATTGGGGCATCGTCAAAGCCGACATCGGAATCAAGGATGGGCGCATCGCTGCGATCGGCAAGGCCGGCAATCCGGATGTGCAGCCGGGTGTCAATATCGTCATCGGCCCCGGCACCGAAGCGATCGCGGGCGAAGGTAAGATCGTCACCGCGGGCGGGATCGACATCCACGTCCATTTCATTTGCCCGCAACAGATCGAAGAAGCGCTCTATAGCGGTGTCACCACCATGCTCGGCGGCGGCACGGGGCCGGCGGCGGGTACGACGGCCACGACCTGCACGCCCGGCCCCTGGCATCTCGGGCGGATGCTCCAGGCGGCCGAGGGATTTCCGATGAATCTCGGCTTTTGGGGCAAGGGCAATGCGAGCTTGCCGCACGGGCTGGTCGAGCAAATCGAGGGTGGTGCGTGCGGATTGAAGCTTCACGAGGACTGGGGTACCACACCCGCGGCGATCGACAATTGCCTGGCCGTCGCCGACGCGATGGACGTGCAGGTCCTGATCCATACCGACACCTTGAACGAGTCGGGCTTCGTCGAGAGCACGATCGCCGCCTTCAAGGGCCGGACTATACACGCGCTCCATACGGAGGGCGCAGGCGGCGGCCACGCCCCCGACATCATCCGCCTGTGCGGCGAGCCAAACGTGCTGCCGTCCTCGACCAATCCGACGCGCCCTTATACGGTCAACACCCTCGACGAGCATCTCGACATGCTCATGGTCTGCCATCATCTCGATCCGAAAATCGCCGAGGATGTCGCCTTCGCCGAAAGCCGCATCCGGCGCGAGACGATCGCGGCGGAGGATATCCTTCACGATCTCGGCGCTTTTTCCATGATCGCGTCGGACAGCCAGGCGATGGGGCGCGTGGGCGAGGTGCTCATCCGCACCTGGCAAACCGCCGACAAGATGAAACGCCAGCGCGGGCGGCTGCCCGAGGAGACCGGCGCCAACGACAATTTCCGGGTCAAACGGTACATCGCGAAATACACGATCAACCCCGCGATCGCCCAGGGCATCTCGACCCATGTCGGCTCGGTCGAGGTCGGCAAGCTCGCGGACCTCGTGGTCTGGTCGCCGGCCTTCTTCGGCGTGAAGCCAAATCTCGTGCTGAAATGCGGCTCCATCGCGGCGGCGCCGATGGGTGATCCGAACGCGTCGATCCCAACGCCGCAGCCGGTGCATTACCGGCCGATGTTCGCGGGGTTTGGACGCAATCTGGTCGAAAGCTCGGTGCTGTTCATGTCGATTTCGGCGCATTCGAACGACCTCGCAGCACAGCTCGGCATCTCGCGCCCGACGCTGCCGGTCGAGAACACGCGTCATCGGATCTCGAAGGCCGACATGGTGCATAACAGCACCACCCCGAAGATCGAGGTCGATCCCGAAACCTATGAGGTGCGGGCGGACGGCGAGTTGCTGACCTGCGAGCCTGCGAAGGTGCTGCCCTTGGCGCAAAGATATTTTCTCTTCTGATGGAACGGGTGACGGAAATCCTGCCCGCGGGGCAGTGGCCGGCAAGCGGCGAGCGCGATCGCATCACGCTCACCTATCAGGACCGGCATCGCCGGCGCGTGGCACTGACCGGGGAGGGCGGCACGACCTTCCTTCTCGATCTCCCCCAAACCGTGCTCTTGCGCGAAGGCGACGGTGCGCGGTTATCGGGTGGCGGGTTCGTGCGCGTGCAGGCCGAGATTGAGGCGTTGCTCGAGGTCACCGCGCACTCGGCCGAGGAACTGGCCCGGCTCGCCTGGCACCTCGGCAACCGCCATCTTCCCGCCGAGATCGGACGGAATCGCATCCTCATTCAGCGCGACCATGTCATCGCCGACATGCTCAGCGGCCTTGGCGCCCAGGTGCGCGAAGTCGCCGCACCGTTCAACCCGGTGACAGGCGCTTACAGCACCCGCGATCATTATCATGGCCATGCTCACGATCATGAACACGATCACCAACATGATCACGAACATGGCCACGGCCACGACGAGGGCAGGGGCGAATGATGGGCCGCGCCAATTGATGGACAGGGCCAATTGATGGACAGGGCCAATTGATGGACAGGGCTGGCCTCTATCGACTTATGGCGTGGCTTTCGCCGGCCTTTCCCACCGGCGCCTTCAGCTACAGCCACGGCATCGAATATGCGGTCGAAGCCGGATTGGTCGCCGATCGCGCGTCGCTCGTGGCGTGGGTCGGGCATATCCTCAGGAGCGGTACGGGGCGGGTGGACGCCATGCTCTTTCGCGCGGCTTACGATGCGGCCGACGATAGCGCGCGGCTCGACGAGATCGCCGAGCTTGCGGCGGCGTTCCGGTCGACTTCGGAGACCGCACTCGAAAGCGCTCAGCAAGGTGCCGCATTCCTCGCGGCGACGCGCCACGCCTGGCCGAACGAATATCTCGATGCCTTCCATGCGCGGCACGGGGACGGTGCTGTAGCGCTGCCGGTTGCGGTTGCACTCGCTTGCGCTGCGCGGGTCGAGCTCGACTTGGCACTTTCGGCCTACTTGCAAGCGATGGCGGCCAACCTGGTGTCCGCCGGCGTGCGCCTGATCCCCCTCGGCCAGAGCGACGGCCAGTCCGCACTCGCGGCCCTCGAACCCGTCGTCGATCGCGCAACGAGCGAAGCGCTTTCGAACCGGCTCGAGGAAATCGGCTCCGCCGCACCGATGGTCGACTGGACGTCGATGCGTCACGAAACCCAATATACGAGGCTATTCAGATCATGACCCGATCGCTTCACGGACCCTTGCGGGTCGGCGTGGGCGGACCCGTCGGCTCCGGCAAGACCGCACTCGTCGATCGGCTCTGCAAGCATATGCGCGACACCTATCGCCTGGCCGTCGTCACCAACGACATCTACACGAAGGAGGATGCGCAATTCCTCACGCGCTCGGGCGCATTGGCGCCGGAGCGGATCGTCGGTGTGGAGACGGGCGGCTGTCCACACACGGCGATCCGCGAGGACGCATCGATCAATCTCGCGGCGGTCAAGGACATGTGGACGCGGTTTCCCGATCTCGACCTCGTCTTCATCGAGTCGGGTGGGGACAATCTCGCGGCAACCTTCAGCCCCGAGCTTGCCGACATAACGATCTATGTCATCGACGTGGCCGCCGGCGACAAGATCCCGCGCAAGGGCGGCCCGGGCATCACGCGCTCGGACCTGCTCGTCATCAACAAGATCGATCTGGCCCCGCTCGTGGGCGCGAGCCTCGAGGTGATGGATCGTGACGCGCGCAAGATGCGAGGCGAGCGGCCCTTCATCTTCTCGAATCTCAAGGCAAGCCAGGGTGTCGCCGAGATCGCCGATTTCGTCGTCAAGGCGGGCGGGCTCGGTGCTGCCTGAGCCAGCTATAGCCCCCACCCGGCACCGCTGGCGCGTTGCCGACCTCCCCCTCAGGTGGGGAGGTTGGATTACACGACGCAAAAAAGCCCTCACCCCTTGAGGGGGAGGGTTGGGAGGGGGGTACGGGATAAACCGCCGACGCCCCGCCTATTTCGCCTCCATGATCACGAGGCCATCCCAGTCGTCGGGCGGGGGTGACGCCATATAGGCGCGCGCGCGCGTGATTTGAACGCTCGATACGCCATCGCGGCCACCGCGCATTGCGATGACGCGTTCGAAAAGTCGGATGGCATCGTCCCACGCACGAGTGCGGAGCGCCGTACGGGCCTCTTCATAGACCGCGATCCACGCCATCATGGCATCCGCGTCCGCGGCATCCCTCATTGCGAGCAGCTCGTACATTTCGAGGCCCATTTCCTTGCCGTAAACCGCGACCCGGTCGAGGGGGCGGGCGACGATATGCTCGCGCGCTGCTTCGTAGGTGTTCTCTCCGATGATGATCTCGGTCCCATATGTCTTGTTCAGGGATTCGAGCCGGCTTGCGACGTTGACCGGATCGCCGATCGCCGTATAGTTCAGGCGGTCATGGCTGCCGACATTGCCGACCAGGACGCACCCGGTGTTGACGCCGATCCGCACGCGAACGTCGGGTATGTCGCGCCCGCGGTTCGCGGTGCGGAGCCGCCGGACTCGCGCCTGACAGGCAAGGGCCGCCCGGCATCCGTCGAGCGCATGCCGCGCGCTCGGCATCGGCGCCCCCCAGAACGCCATGATCGCGTCGCCGATGTATTTGTCGATGGTGCCGCTGCCGGCTTGGATTTCGTCGGACATTTCGCTCAGATAAACGCCGAGGAATTCGATCAGCCGATCGCCGAGCATTTCGGAAATATGCGTGAAATCGGCGAGGTCCATGAAAAGGATCGTGAGGTCCCGCCGCTCCCCGCCGAGCTCGGCCTCGATCCCCTGCGCGAACAGCGTGCGCACCAGATCGGTCGGAATGTATTTCTTGAACGAGGCGAGGCTCGTCCTCATGCGCGCCGTCGCGGTCGAGACCTGACGGATTTCCGTGAAGCGGGAGGGGATGGCTTCGACGCTGTCCAACTGAAAATTCTCGAGCTGCTTGAGATTTTCGGTCACGCGCGCAAGGGGGCGGCCGATCGCACGGCGTGCCGCGAATGTGGCGGCAAAACCGATGAGCAGGATGAAGGCGCCGAGGGCGATCAGAAGCACTTTCGTGTTCCGGTCGATGGCGCCGAGAATGTCCCCTTCGGGTATGACGACGCAGACGATCAGCCCCATCTGGGTGAGGGGCGCCAAGGTCACGAAATAAGTTCCGCGCGTTACGTTGTCGCGGAACGTGAATTGGCGACCCCGGTCGAGCGATTGGAGCTCGGCGCCATTCGCCTTCAATGCGGCCACCGCCACGCGCACGGCGGGAAGGCCGATGTCCTCGAGCTTGAGGATGTTGGGGGAGGCGGGCATGCCGCCCATCTTTGCTCGCATGCGACTCTGGACCGCAACCAGTTCGTCGTAGGTGTTGGTGAGAAACACCGTGCCATTGGCACTGACGTCGATGCCGTCGAGGAACGCGGAGAGGCGGACGAGCGAGATCGATACGCCGACGGCACCGAGCAGTTCACCGTTCCGTTCGACGGGACTGGACGTCGTGACCCCGAAGCTGCCCGTCGCCGGCAAGCGGTAAATGTTGCTCCAGGGTGGGCGATCCTTGTCGAAGGCGGTCAGGAACCAAAGCTGCTGGGTGACCTTGTAGTCGCTCGGCACTTTTTCGCGGTGCTCGAACACGAAATCGCCGCTGCCGCCGAGCCGATAGGTATCTGTCACTCGCATCGGCCGCGGGCCGTCGGGCATGGTCTCCTCGATCCGGATCGTTCCATCCAACGAACGGAGTGCGAGGAAGGAGTGGTTGTCGGGCCGGCCCAATTCAATCGATGTGAGGCTCGGCTGACTTTCGAGGAACGACAGGAAAAGGAATTGCCTCCGTGCGATGTCGTCCATGTCACCGCCGTCATTGACGAGGTCCGTTGCGATGGCTTGCCGCACCGCGACCGCGTCGTCGAGGAGGTGGTCCACTTTTTCGGCGATGCTGCGGATGACCAGCGAATTGAGCCGACCATTCAATTCGGCGACGTTGGTTTGCGAGGTCAGCGACCACGGGATATGGACGATCGCGGCGGTCAGGACCACGACCGCGACGACACCGATGCTGAGACCGGCCATGATCGAAATCTGGAAGTTACGAGCGAGGCGCAAGCCCAATCCCCAACACGCGATCCGCACGCATGCAGCACCGCCCAAACGCCACATAGCCCGGCATTGTTCCCGATAACCGGGCTCCCAACAGTAACCGGCCGGAACATTGGACAACGGTTACCCGTCGCCCGCGCAAGCCGTCAGACATGGCGTCGAACCAAGTCTTCAAGCCTTCTTCGGCGTGGTGCTGCCGCCGTCGATCTTCTGACAGGTCCCCACGGGGACATAGATCCATGAGTTTGGATCCCGCGCGATTTTCGCTTCGCCCGCACAGGAGTGGCTTCCGGTCGCGGCGCAGTCGTTGCCGCCTTGGGCATTCACGCCATAGCACTTCTCGGACTGGATGGTCGGGGCGGGGGCGGGGGCCGCGTTCGCGAGCGATGGCACCGCAAGTGCAGCAACCGCGGCGGCGGCGGCGAGCATGGACGTCTTCATGGTGCGATCTCCTCATTCCATTGATGGACGCGAAGCCGATGCCAGTCCTGCCGCAACGCGTGGGCGCCGCGACGATGACGGCCTTCCGAGAATAGCGGCTTGTCCGTGAAGCCGAAATGCCAAGTCATTATAACTTCGGCGCGCCAGGCCATATGGTGGCATCGGCGTTTGGGGGCAATCAGGCCCTGAGGGCAACCGGATTTCGCCTCGCGCGCTGCCAAAAGGGCCGAGAAGTCGAAGCTGAGGATACCGCATAATGTATATTATGGAAAATCAGGACCGATGAACGGGCAACCACGACGTTATAAGGCTTTTCAATATGTTGCGGCTTGGCACGACCGCCGCCCTCAGGCTCGCGCGGCCTTCCGAACCACGCTGGAGACCGTTTCCGAACTGAATGCTGAACGCGCCACGCAAGGACGGCGGTTTGAGGCGGCGCGCATTTCAGTGATGATGCGGGAAACCACCATCATTGTGCTGGAAATGATGGAACTGGTGGAAATGGTGGAACCGGCGAAAATCATGCACGAATAGAAATCCGCCGAACCAGAACGGCGGCCCGTAGAACCACGGATCATATGCCCAATAGGGATAGGGATACGGATAGTCATAGGGATAAGCGGCCATGGGATAAGGCGGCGGCGGATAGGCGGGCGGCGGAACGGCATAGGTCTGGGTCGGCAGCCCAGGCGTTTGCTGGGTTACCAGCCAACTGCCGTCGGGCTGCAAGCAAGCATGCCCCGTCGCCTGCACGGAATTTCCGCCGACGGTCACGGGAATCGAATAGTCGCGACATGCCGGTTGACCGCCAGGCGGAGCACCCGGCGGGCCTTGCTGTGCTTGGGGCGGTTGCGGCGGCTCGCCTGCCGGCGGCGCTTGCGGTGGCGGCTGAGTCCCGACCACGTAGACCTGGGACGGCAAGCCAGGCGTTTCCTGCGTAATTTGCCATGTTCCGTCCGGCTGCTGGCAGGCGTGCGCGACCGCTTGCACCGTTTTGCCGTCGATCACGACGGGCACCGTATTGTCCTGGCATTGTGGAACATTACCGGGCGCACCAGCACCGGGCGCACCGCCGGTTATGGCTTGGGGCTGTTGTACAGGCTGCACCGTCTCACCGGGCGCCGTTTGGGGCTGTACAGGCTGCACTGTCCCACCGCAAGGCTGCGGTGTGCCGGGACCGCATGCAGCCTGCACGCCGCCGCGGATAACTTGCGGAGTGCTGGCCGAGTCTGACGGCTGTTGCGCCAAGGCCGGCGCAATGGACAACAACAGCGCTAGCCCCGCCCCAACAGCAAATTCAGCGGGAATCGCAAATCTCGACATCGGCCTCGCACTCGAATAACCCCTCTTTCCATCCCACACTACTATGCTATCGGGGCAAATTCGGGGCGTAAAATGACTTCCATGTCATACTCCTGCCGATGCGATG
>DATDHA010000247.1:0-6999 GCA_036521815.1 Alphaproteobacteria bacterium
AGGTGCCGTGCACCAGGCCAAGGTCGCCTATGAAAGTGCTGCGGGCCAGGGCCGGATCCACATGAACATATTGTGGGAGATGGCCGCCGCCGAGACGATCCTGCACAGCGTGCTTGAGCGCGCAAAAGGGCTTATCAACGGTGTGACCTGCGGCGCCGGCATGCCGTACCGCATCGCCGAAATCTCGGCCAAGTACGGTGTGCATTATTATCCGATCGTTTCCTCGGCGCGCGCGTTTCGCGCCCTTTGGAAGCGGGCCTATCATAAATTCCAGGAATGGCTCGGCGGCGTCGTTTACGAAGACCCGTGGCTTGCGGGCGGGCATAACGGCTTGTCGAATGCCGAGGACCCGACCAAGCCCGAGCCACCTTTCCCACGCGTGAAGGCCCTGCGCGACATGATGAACGAAGCGGGCCTGCACAAGACGCCGATCGTCATGGCGGGCGGGGTGTGGTTCCTCCGCGAATGGGAGGATTGGCTCGGCAATCCCGAGCTCGGCCCGATGTGCTTCCAATTCGGCACACGGCCCCTACTCACCAAGGAAAGCCCGATCTCGGACGCATGGAAGCGCGAGCTCTTGCACCTCAAGTCCGGTGACGTGCTGCTCCACCGCTTCAGCCCGACCGGCTTTTACTCCTCGGCCGTGAAGAATCATTTCCTCGAGGAGCTTTATGCGCGCTCGAGCCGCCAGGTCGCCTTCACGATGGACCCCGTCGGCGAACACGACACACCTTTTGCCGTCGGCCCGCGCGGGCGGACGGTCTATCTGACGGCGGTCGACAAGGCGCGCGCAGATACGTGGGTTGCGGCGGGCTTTCCCGAGGCGCTGAGGACGCCCGATTCGACGCTTATCTTCGTCGATACACCGAAGGCAACCGAGATTCGCACCGACCAGATCAACTGCATGGGATGCCTTTCGGCGTGCTCCTTCTCCAACTGGTCCCAGGCCGAGCCGCACAGCACCGGTCGCAAGGCCGACCCGCGCTCCTTCTGCATCCAAAAGACACTCCAAAACATAAGTCACGGCGACGACATCGAGCGACAGCTCATGTTCGCCGGCCACAATGCCTATCGTTTCGCCGAAGATCCATTCTACGCCAACGGCTTCATCCCGACCGTCAAGCAACTGGTCGAGCGCATTGCCACGGGCAACTGATCGCCAGGTGGCGCGAGGACGGGACCCAAGGGCTGGATTTCTTCCAAAAAATCAGGCATGATATTGATGGGGTGGGCATTTTGTGATTTCGGTCGTTAGGATTTCGGGCCGGCCTTCCCGCCCGTTGGCTATGTAACTCGAAGGGAAACGACCCCAAATGAGCGAGATGTCCGGGACCCGTCAATTTTCCCACGCCCTCGAGCGGGTGCGCGGTGCTGGACTTCGGCCCACGCGTCAGCGCTTGGCACTAGCACGTCTTCTCTTCGAGCAGGGCGACAGGCACCTGAGCGCCGAACAGCTTCACGCGGAGGCGTCCGCTGCCCATATCCAGGTCTCGCTCGCGACGGTCTACAACACCCTTCACCAATTCACCGAAGCCGGACTCTTGCGCGAAGTTGTGGTCGAGCCGGGCCGCTCTTATTTCGATACCAACACCTCGGACCACCACCATTTCTATTACGAGGGAACGGGGCGCCTGCTGGATATCCCGGGAGCTGAGTTGAATGTGACAGAGCTCCCGGCACCACCTCGAGGTACCGCCGTCACGCGCGTTGACGTGATTGTACGTTTACGTAATGTGGACTAAAGTTCCTATTCAATTTCAGTTGTTTGAAATTTATCTTAGATAGATTCTAAACTGTTGACACAATCATCCAACTGAGCCATATAGAACGCGTCGGCGGCGTTGCCGATCGCCCTTTTCGTCACCCGCAAGCAAGGGAGGATGCCATGGCATCACTCAAGGGAAGCAAGACCGAAGGAAACCTCAAAGCCGCTTTCGCCGGCGAATCGCAGGCCAATCGGCGCTATCTTTATTTCGCCCAAAAGGCGGACGTGGAAGGCTACAACGACGTGGCGGCGGTGTTCCGCTCGACCGCCGAGGGTGAGACTGGACACGCTCACGGCCACCTCGAATTTCTCGAGATTGTTGGCGATCCCGCAACCGGCAAGCCGATCGGCAAGACCTTGCTGAACCTTTCCGCGGCCATCGCCGGGGAGACCCACGAATACACCGACATGTATCCGGGAATGGCTCGCACGGCCCGCCAGGAAGGCTTCGACGAGATCGCCGATTGGTTCGAAACACTCGCCAAGGCCGAGCGTTCGCACGCCGGACGCTTTCAAAAGGCGCTCGACGAGATCAAGTAGTCGGAATTTCCCAACTCTTCGTTCGTTCGAATTTGGCCGGATCCGATGGGGCCGGATCCGATCGGGAAAGAGCGGAGGGAATCGCCGGATTCCCCGCTCGACCCCGTCCCAGCACGACTGTCGCGGAGGGACACCGCGAAATAGAGGATTTGGCCGATGAGAGAAGGCAGCCTTGAGGCGCCGACGCGCCACCCGCTTGCCTGGCAGGACGCGGATTTCTACGATGCCGGGAAACTCGACGCGGAGATGCGGCGCGTGTTCGACATCTGTCATGGCTGCCGGCGTTGCTTCAATCTCTGCGATTCTTTTCCCCGTCTCTTCGATTTGATCGATGCCTCCAAGACCGGCGAGGTCGACGGCGTGAAAAGTGCCGACTTCAAGCGCGTCGCCGACGCCTGCACGCTCTGCGACATGTGCTTCATGACGAAGTGCCCCTACGTCCCGCCGCACCAATTCAATCTCGATTTCCCACACCTCATGCTGCGCTACCGCGCGGTCGAAGCGCAGAACGACCACGTGACGCTCGCCGATCGCGAGCTTGCGAGGACCGACCGCAACGGCAAGGTCGCCGGCAAGCTCGCACCTCTGGCGAATTGGGCGATCGAGCGGAAAAATACCCTGACGCGTCCCGTCATCGAGAAGGTCGCCGGGCTCGACCGCGAGGCGGAACTGCCGACATTCGCCGCCAAGACCTTCCTCGCGCGCGCGACGGAAGCCGCACCCGCAGCCGACAAATCCGCTCCCGGCTACGGCCGCAAGGCCGTGCTCTACGCGACCTGCTACGTCAATTACCACGATCCCGCGGTCGGGGTTGCCGCGCGCGCCGTACTCGCGAAGAATGGCGTGGAGACCGAGGTCGTCTACCCCCACTGCTGCGGCATGCCGCTCCTCGAGCAGGGCCGGATCGATAAGGTTGCCGAGAGTGCCAAGGTCGTGGCCGCCGAACTCAAGGATTGGATCGCGCGGGGCTACGACGTGGTAGCCCTCGTTCCTTCCTGCGCCCTCATGCTCAAATTCGAATGGCCGCTTATCCTGCCGGACGATCCCGACGTGAAGCGGCTCTCGGGCGCCACATACGATGTGAGCGAATACATCGTCGATATCGCCAAGAAGGAAGGGCTTGCCCACGGGTTGCGCCCCCTCGAGGGTGGCGTTGCGGTACATATCTCGTGCCATTCGCGCGCGCAGAACATGGGCCAAAAGGCGAGCAAAATGCTGCGTTTCGTGCCCGAGACCGAGATCCAGGTGGTCGAGCGCTGCTCGGGCCATGGCGGCTCCTGGGGCTTCAAGAAAGGCCATTTCGAGACCGCACTCAAAGTCGGCCGACCGACAGCACGCCAGATGGGCGAAAGCGGAAAGGCCTTCATCGCCTCCGAATGCCCGCTTGCCGGTGCGCACATCGCGCAAGGGGTCGAGAAGCTCGCCAAGGAAGGGCCGCGGCCCACCCTCGTGACGCATCCCGTGCAGCTTCTCGCCCGTGCTTACGGGCTGAGCGATTGGGGTACATGCTTTCCATGGAGCAAGGCATGGTGAACAAGCGCGCACTCGTCCCGGCGACATCATGGCAATGGGCGAATATGCCAAGATCCGCGGTGAGCAGCGGAAGAAGATGGCCGAATTGGAGCGCCACCGCCGCGTCGCGGTCGGCCCGTTCGTGACCTTCTATTTCGAATGCTACGCGACCATGTGGCACCAGGTGCATGAGATGGTCTATATCGAAAAGGGCGGTGCCGAGCAGCTCGCAGGGGAGATCAACGCCTACAACCCCCTCATCCCGAACGGCAGGGAGCTGATCGCGACCTTCATGATCGAGATCGACGACGAGCTCAGGCGCAAGCACGTGCTCGGCCGCTTGGGCGGCATCGAGGAAGCGGCCTTCCTGAGTTTCGCCGGTGAGACCGTGAGGGCGAAGGCCGAAGCCGATCAGGACCGCACGAGCGAGGAGGGCAAGGCTTCCTCGGTGCAGTTCGTCCACTTCCCCTTCACGCCCGGGCAGATTGCGAAATTCCGCACGGCGGGGACGCAAATTGTTATCGGCTTCGATCATCCGAACTATGGGCATATGGCCGTGATGCCCGAAGTCGTGCGTGCTGAGCTTGCCAAGGATTTCGATTAGCGCACACGTCGCCGAGATCGCTCGGACGCCTTATTCGACGGTTTCGCTGGGGTAAACGCCCCAGAACTCGGTCCGCTTGAGCCAGCCGCGCAGCCCGCTCACCTCGACCCGGCACCAATCCCCTTCGCATTGAAGCAGTTGGCCGATCACGTCGGGCTCGGCCCGCGCCACCGCGGGTGCGTTATCGCGCGCTTCCTGGCGCAGCGTGCGCACGGCACCCGTGACGATGATGCTGCGCCGGCTCGACAGCAGCGCCTGGTTCACCCACCCCTCGGTGCCCTGGATGTCGCGCACCTTGCGCCAGTTGTTCTTTTCCTGGACGACTTCGACGGGCATGCCCTTGCGCTCGAGCACCCACTCGATGGGATAGCTGATGTCCGGTCCGGAGCGCACATTCACTTTGTCGGAACGCAGGGAGACGAATCGCGGCACAGGTGGTGCCGCCTCTGCCGCCAGGGCTTGCGCAAGCGCCAAGCCCCGAACCGGCGCCAATCCCTGAACCGGTACCAGGAGCGCCAAAATAATCGAGATCGCCGCGAAGCATCTCACGGCGAGAATCGATTCGAGTCGTATCGGGAAATAGCGCATAGCGTCAGGGGTCGATCCCGGCTCAGCCTCACTTCTTTAACGGCGGGACACCACCTCGGTCAAGGGATGCGACGAATCCGGTTGTTTTCCAGGTGGAGGTGCGCGCGGTTCTTGCGTGGGGGCCAAACGGCTGGACAGGAGTTGTGGGGATTGCTATGCCGACGTCATCGGCCGCATCCGGGGGAGCCGTCATGGCAAAACAGAAGCCGCTCGTCGTCGTCACGCGAAAGCTGCCGGACGTGATCGAGACGCGCATGATGGAGCTCTTCGACACCCGCCTCAACCGCGACGACCGCCCGCTCTCCCAAGCCGACCTTGTGGCGGCGGTGAAGGCGGCCGATGTGCTGGTCCCGACGGTGACCGATCGCATCGACAAGAGTGTCCTTGCCCAGGTCGGGGAGCGGCTCAAGCTGATTGCCTCCTTTGGCACTGGGGTCGACCATATCGATCTCGGGACCGCGCGCCAGCGCGGCATTACCGTGACGAACACGCCCGGCGTTCTTACCGAAGATACGGCCGACATGACCATGGCGCTCATCCTTGCGGTGGCGCGGCGTATCACCGAGGGGGAGCGTCTTTTGCGCTCGGGCGAATGGGAAGGCTGGGGCCCGACTTTCATGCTCGGCCACCGGATTTGGGGCAAGCGCCTCGGCATCGTCGGCATGGGCCGCATCGGCTCGGCCCTCGCGCGCCGTGCGCGCGGCTTCGGGCTGTCGGTCCATTATCACAACCGGCGCAAGGCGCATCCCGACCTCGAAACACAGCTCGAGGCGACTTATTGGGAGAGCCTCGATCAAATGCTGGCGCATGTCGACATCATCTCGGTCAACTGCCCGCATACGCCCGCGACGTACCATCTCCTGTCAGCGCGCCGGCTCAAGCTCGTCCGTCCCCATGCCTATATCGTCAACACCTCGCGCGGCGAGGTCATTGACGAAAACGCGCTCGCCCGCTTGCTAAGCTCGAAGGAGATCGCGGGTGCTGGCCTCGATGTTTTCGAGCACGAGCCCGCGGTCAACCCGAAACTCCTCGAAATCTCCAACGTCGTGCTGCTGCCGCACATGGGCTCCGCCACGATCGAGGGCCGCATCGACATGGGTGAGAAGGTGATCATCAACATCAAGACCTTCGTCGACGGCCACACCCCGCCCGACCGGGTCCTCGAGACGATGTTCTGACGCCGCTCTAAGTGGTGCGATGGTGGGCGAGGCTTTTGATGCTTGGATTGGCGCCGCAGAGCGCGCAATCGACGGCGCGGCGAACCTTGACCTTGCGGAAGGTCGTCGAGAGGCCATCATAGATCATGAGATGGCCGGAAAGGCTCTCGCCCAGTCCAAGTAGCTCCTTGAGCGCCTCGGTCGCTTGCAGCGAGCCGATCACGCCCGCAACGGCGCCCAGGATGCCGGCTTCCTCGCAGCGCGGGATCAGGTCCGCGGGTGGTGTGCTCGGGAAGAGGCAGCGATAGCAGGGGTTCTCGCCTTCGAGGTAAGCCTTGAAGGTCGAGACCTGCCCGTCGAAGCGCAAGAGTGCCGCCGACACCAGGGGTACGCGCGCGAAGTAGCACGCATCGTTCAGGAGATAGCGCGTCTTGAAGTTGTCGCTGCCGTCGACCACAAGATCGTAGCCGGCGAGGAGCTTCTCGACGCTGTCGGCGTCGAGCCTCAGATTGTGCCGCACGAGGCGAACGTCCGGATTGAGGTTTTCGAGCGTCGCGGCGGCGCTCTCGACCTTCGGACGACCGAGACGGTCGCTGCCATGGACGATTTGGCGCTGCAAGTTGGTGAGATCGACCGTGTCGTCGTCGACGATGCCAAGTGCTCCGACCCCGGCCGCCGCAAGATAGAGCAGCACCGGTGCGCCCAAGCCGCCCGCCCCCACGACCAGCACCTTGGAAGCGAGCAGCTTTTCCTGACCCTCCTCGCCGACCTCGTCGAGGATGATGTTGCGTGCGTAGCGCTCGAGTTGCCGGTCGGAAATCGTCATCAGAGTC
>DATDHA010000248.1:0-2094 GCA_036521815.1 Alphaproteobacteria bacterium
GCCGAGCGTTTTCATCATGTTGCCCGCCCGATTCACGCGCTCGGCGAGCTGCGCATAGCTGTAGGTGCCGCCGTCGTCGCGCACGGCGACTTTGCCGCCGCGGCCCTCGACGAGGTGGCGATCGATGAAATCGACCGACGCATTATAGGCGCGGGGTACCGAGACCGTTGGGGGCACGCTCAGCCGGTCGGTCTTGCTGAAAGGCGACATCGACATTTGCGTTTCTCGAAGCATTTCCTCGCCGCCGCCTGGTGCAGTCATCGCGGGACCGAACACCGGCATGCGCGCGTCTAGGTTTTTGTGAACTCGATCGCACCGTCCGGCAATAGATAAAGAACCAAGGCTTGGCCGCCGCGCACCGTCGGGTAATGGGCAGTACCGGGGCCGTAGACGCGCCATCCGGCGGGATGGCCGTCGAATTTGGCGCCCGGCACGATCGGCATGATCATGTCGATCTCCCCATTGGGGTGGCGGTGATGCGGGCCCTTGCAATCCTTCATGTCGACGACGTCGATCGAGAAGCCCGCAAGCGCGGGGGAAGGTTTTGTCACTCGGCCGTACTTGATCCCGCCCGCTTCGCGATTGCACATCCAGCCTGCCCCGATCGCGGCATGACAGGCGGCCTCGATCGCCCTGAAAGTCGGATGGGCCGGCGGAAATTTCGCATTGAGCTCGGCATCGAGTGCCGCGTCCAAGGGCTTGCCCGCGATTGCACCTGTGACTTCGGCGACCAGGCCCTCAAAGTCTTCCTTGCTCATCGCGGATCGCCTTTCCAGCGCGAAGTCGTGAATGAATCGGGCACTCCACCCATGGCCCCTCCTCTACGCGGCCTCGCTGAGCGAGCTCGCCACGGCTTCAACCCAAGTCTCGGTCCATGCGAGACCCACTTCCTCGGGGACAGTGCCGGCACTCGCATCATGCATCAAGATATCGCCGATGCGCTCGGCCTTGAGGGCGGTGAGAATCTCATCGAAGCGCTTGCCGCCGTGGCAAAATGTCTGCGCATAGGTGCGATCGCCGAGAGACAGCACACCATAGCGCACGCCCGTAAGGTCGGGCCGGCGCGCGGCGAGATCGTCATAGAGCTTCATGCCATTGTCGGGAACGTCGCCTTGGCCATAGGTCGAGGTGCAGATGAGATAGGTGCGCCCTCGCTCGAACACCGCGGCATCGAGGCCGTCCATGACCTTGACCTCGATCTCGTGGCCCTTGGGCTCGAGTGCCTCCTTGATCTCCTCGGCGACGAGCTCTGCGGTCCCCGTCATGGTGCCGACCAGAATGGTGAATGACGTCGTCAAGCCGCGCCCCGCCTCCCCCCAGACTCGTCGCCACGCAGAGAATTCTTCAAGACGCAGATTCTTCAAGCCAATCAATACTTTTCCTGACCCAGCCGAGGAGGGTTGGACCCCCATCCAATTCGGCGCGCGGTTGCGAACATAATGCATTCGCAGAACCCAGACAAGCATTATATTGCATATAAAGTGACGATCGCGTAATGTCACCATGGTGACGAGTATTGCTGCGGGACGAGGGGATCGGATCGTGATGCGCGCGCGGGCGGAAGAGAGCGGCAACGACAGCCTAGCCGACGACAAGGGCCAGGAGAGCGCGCAGAGATACCTTCGGCTGATCGGTGAGCGCGTGCGCAATGCGCGCGCGCGGCGCGGAATGACGCGCAAGATTCTCGCGCGCGACTCCGGCGTTTCGGAGCGCTACCTCGCCCAGCTCGAGACCGGCCAGGGCAACATCTCGATCCTGCTCTTGCGCCAGATCGCCCACGCGATGGGCCTGCCGCTCGCCGATCTTGCGCGCGAAGGTGCTGATCGCCTGGTCGAGTTCACCCTTGCCCGGCAACTTCTCGAGCGGCTTCCCGCAGCCGAGCTCGGTGAGGCTTACGAGCTCTTGCGTGCGCGCTTCGGGCGCGCCGTCGACGGAGAGCGCGGCGGTCGAATAGCCCTTATCGGCTTGCGCGGTGCGGGCAAGACCACGCTCGGCCGGCGTTTGGCGAGCCATCTCGATGTCCCGTTCTTCGATATGGGCGAGGAGATCGAGCGAGATTCGGGCATGAGCCTTTCGGAAATCTTCTCGCTCTCC
>DATDHA010000249.1:0-1611 GCA_036521815.1 Alphaproteobacteria bacterium
AGCGCCAGGTCGACCGAGGCCAATGCGATCTGCGCGAGGCATGAGCCGAAAGTCGGCATGTGGAAGCGCCATTTCCCGACCATGAACGGATGTCGCCAAACGATCGAAGCGCCGACGTAGCAAAGCCCGAGGGCCAAGAGACCGACACCGCTCATGCGCACAAGTGGAGCGGAGAGCCTAAGGATCGCGGCGATATCGACCGGATCGATCGAAAGCACCAGCCCTCCCACACTCGTGATGCCCAATGCGTAGGTGAAGGCGCAAAAAATCACGATCTGCCCGATCTCGCCGGCACCGAGGCCAAAACCCGAATAAAGTCGATAACGCACGGAACCCCCGCTCGCGAGCGCCAACCCGATATTATGGCTGACAGCGAACGCGATGAACGAGGTCGAGCCGAACCGACGAAACGGAAGCATACGACCGACATAACGCAGCCCGAGGTAATCGTAGCCGGTGAGAAGGGTGTAACTCGCAACAGTGAAGAGAACCGCAGAGGCGAGGTGCGTCGTCGGCAAGGCCGACAATTCCGCCCCGACATCGGCCGGGCGAATGTGCCGGAGGTCGGTGTAAAGCACGTAGACGGCCGCAATGAAGACGGCGAGGCTCGCCAGAAGTGTCAGGCGGTTGAGCATCTTCGGCGTCACGCTGCAAAACCTCCGGCAATGCAAATTGGCGCGCGTTCGGCCTGCCGCCGGCCGCTCTTCGACATATCCTTCAAAACGTTCCGTTATTCCATTGTTTTTGGCCATTCTGCGCCGCCGCGCCGAGAAGCGATACCCGGCAACTCACCCCGGCAAGTCATCCCGGCACTCGACATCGGCGGGAGGTTGGGCTGAGATAGGCCGAAATGCGATCGCAAAGCCGCGATGCGAATCGAATTTTCCTTCGGGAGGATCACCTGCGATGGCGAAGCCGCCATTCAAGGCCCTGAGCCTAGCGCGCCCCGAGATCGAGAGCCGCACCCTCCCTGGCGGTGGGCTGTTGCTTAGCACCCGCAACGAATTGAGGCCCCATGCGCGCATGCTTGGCGAGTACTTGCGCTATTGGGCGAGCGCATCCCCGTCGCGAAGCTTTCTTGCCGAACGCGCCGAGGACGGAACGTGGCGCCATGTCAGCTATGCGGAGGCCCTCGATACGATCGAGCGCATCGCGGCAAGCCTGCTCGCGCGCGGGCTCGAGGCGGACCGCCCCGTCGCCATCCTTTCCGACAACGGCGTCGACAATGGCCTTCTCCAGCTCGCGGCCATGCATGTCGGGATTCCGGTCGTGCCGATTTCGCCTGCCTATTCCCTGATGTCGCGCGATCGCGCCCAGCTTAAATACGTGCTTGAGCTGATCGAACCCGGTCTGGTCTATGCGGCCGACGGGATGAAGTTCGCGGGCGCCGTCGCTGCGGCCGTGCCCGCACACGTAGAGCTCGTGACAAGCGTCAACGAGCCTCCCGGGCGAAAGGCAACGCCGTTCTCCGAACTGCGTTCCGCCGAGCCGGATGTGGCGGTCGACCGGCGTCTCGCCGAGGTTGGCCCGGAGACCATCGCCAAGATACTTTTCACATCGGGTTCGACGGGACAGCCCAAGGGCGTCATCAACACTCAGCGCATGCTCTGC
>DATDHA010000250.1:0-1940 GCA_036521815.1 Alphaproteobacteria bacterium
ATTGCAGCCTCGATGAAGTGCAATATCACCTGTACGTCGTGCAAGCCGTTTCGCGAGGCGCGGCGGACGAAACTGCCGGGCGCCTCATCCCACACGAGCAAGTGGCTGCGGAGCTCCGCCGCAAGTGGCTGCTCGGGCACGCCAAGTAACCTGGACCGAGTCCGCGCTGCGCGCGCTGGACGAGGCATTGAACGATAT
Organism: Alphaproteobacteria bacterium; assembly: GCA_036521815.1. Classification (GTDB taxonomy): domain Bacteria; phylum Pseudomonadota; class Alphaproteobacteria; order JACZXZ01; family JACZXZ01; genus DATDHA01. Next base: position 199 of record DATDHA010000250.1, read on the forward strand.
CGCCCAAGAATCAGAGGACGGCGCGGCCCGCGTGCTTCTACGGGCGCTTGAGAGTGCGGCCAGCTTGGCCACCTTCGCCGAACGAGGACGCGTCGTACCGGAGATTGGCGACTCGGCACTCCGCGAAGTGTTCGTGTACGACTACCGATTGCTGTATCGCGTCCGCTCCGACGATGTCGTCATTCGAGCGTTCCTCCACGGCGCTCGAGACTTCAAGAAATGGCGACGCAGTCAAGCCGGAACTGTAGGCAGGGTCGAATCCGCTTGGCTCACGGCTACCCCGAGAAGTGGCCGGGGAAGCCACACTCAGAGAGTCTCCGGTAGAAGGCCTCGCTAGACGGCCGCGTCGAGCGCCATCGCAGAAAGAAAATCGCTAATGGCAACAAACGGCCGCAAACACCCGCCAAAGTGGCTTCGCGCCAAGTCGCAGCAATGGAAGGATTTGGAAGGTAACGGCGAACCGACGCAAACGCCGGCAAAACGCGCGGACATTCTCCACTCTCTCCGCCATTTTCCGGTTTCGTTCCCCAGAACGAAGAGAGTCACGCCGCAAGGGAGCTCTGGCCTAACCGACCAGCGATCGCGTCCGCGGGACAACTCTCAATCGAAGGCTAGGTCGCTCACTTCTTCTAATCGGTCATAATCCCTCGCCGTGCCCCTCCCCGCCGGTCAGCGCCTCGGCCCCTACGAAATTCTCGGTCTGCTTGGCGAAGGCGGTATGGGCGAGGTGTATCGCGCCACCGACACGAACCTCAAGCGGCAAGTCGCGATCAAGGTTCTGCCTATATCTGTGGCCGCCGACTCGGATCGGCTCGCACGATTCCGGCGTGAGGCCGAAGTCCTCGCCGCGCTGAACCATCCCCACATCGCGCACATCCACGGTCTCGAACGATCGGGTGCGGTGCCTGCACTGGTGATGGAACTCGTGGAGGGACCGACACTTGCCGATCGGATCGCGCAGGGCCCAATACCACTCGACGAGGCGCTCCCGATCGCCCGTCAGATCGCCGACGCCCTCGAGGCCGCGCACGCCCAGGGCATCGTCCATCGTGATCTCAAGCCCGCGAATATCAAGGTACGTGAGGACGGGACGGTCAAGATTCTGGATTTCGGGCTGGCGAAGGCGATGACCCCAGACGCCGAGGGCGTGTCGGGGAATCACGCCGACTCGCCGACTATCACCTCACCCGCCATGACCCAAATGGGGATGATTCTCGGCACGGCCGCGTACATGGCGCCGGAGCAGGCGCGCGGACGCGCGGTCGACAAACGGGCGGACATCTGGGCGTTCGGCGCCGTGCTGTTCGAAATGCTGTCCGGCAGGCGCGCGTTCGAGGGCGAGGACGTCTCGGACACGCTCGCGCGCATCCTCATGAAAGAGCCGGAGTGGACGGCCCTGCCGGCTACCGTCCCCCCCACCGTCACCACGGTGCTGCGACGCTGTCTCCAAAAGGATCGCAAGCAGCGCGTGCGCGACATCGGCGACGTCGCGTTGGCGCTCGAAGGCGCGTTCGACACCCCTCAGGCGCCACAGACGCTCGTGTCTCCGGCTTCGAAGCCCCACGGGCGGCTCGCATGGGTCGTGGCAGGACTTGCCACCGCGCTGCTTGTAGGTCTGTCGGTCGTCCACTTCCGCGAGCTTCCACCCGTCACCCCTCTCCGGCAAACCGAGATGCCACTTCCCGACGGCGTGGTTGTCGGCTACGGATCGATCGCCCCGGACGGAACGCGACTCGTTGTGC
>DATDHA010000251.1:0-2526 GCA_036521815.1 Alphaproteobacteria bacterium
GGGGCCGTGTCGAACGCGACCGGCCGCTTCGAGCCCACGCGTTACGAGCGCGTCGACGACGGCTGGCGGGGCGCCGTAACCAGCACTGCCGACGACGACCCAGCACCCCTGCGCACGACGGTCACGCTCGACACGACACGCACGGCGATCGTGCGCAATAAATCGCCGGACATTCCGTTCGACCGGTCGGTTAACCCCTATCGCGGGTGCGAGCATGGCTGCATCTACTGCTTCGCCCGCCCGACGCACGCTTTTCTCGGGCTCTCCCCGGGCCTCGACTTCGAGAGCCGGCTGCTCGCCAAGCCCGATGCACCGATGCTTCTCGCCGAGGAGCTGCGCAAGCGGGGCTACCAGGTTGAGCCGCTCGCCCTCGGCACCAACACCGACCCCTATCAACCGATCGAACGCGAATACAAGATCACGCGCGGCATACTCGAAGTGCTGCGCGACTTCAATCACCCCGTCATGATCACGACGAAGTCGACGCTTATCCTGCGCGACATCGACATTCTCGCTCCGATGGCGGCGAAGGGGCTCGCACGCGCCGCCCTTTCGGTCACGACCCTCGATCCCGCAACCGCGCGTGTGATGGAGCCGCGCGCGCCGCGCCCCGAGCGCCGGCTCGAGACGGTTCGCGCACTGAGCGAGGCGGGCATCCCGACGTCGGTGCTGACGGCACCCATCATCCCCGCCCTCAACGATTGGGAAATCGAGCGCTTGCTCGAGGCGGCGGCCGCACACGGGGCCGTCGATGCGGGTTACGTGCTCCTCCGCCTCCCGCTCGAGATCAAGGACCTCTTCACCGAGTGGCTCGAGGCGCAGTTCCCGAAGCGCGCGAAGCATGTGCTTGCACTCGTGCGCGAGATGCGCGGCGGCAAGCTTTACGATGCCGAATTCGGCGCGCGCTTTTCGGGCAAAGGACCCTATGCCGAAATGATCGCCAAGCGATTCCGGCTCGCCTGCAATCGGCTGGGGCTCGAGAAGAATCGCGCGCACCTGGATTGTTCCCAATTCAAGCCGCCCGCGCGCGCTGGCGATCAGCTCGCACTCTTTTGATTTCGGGAATTCGATCGGACTTGATCGCCGATGCATCGACGCAATTGACCCGGCTCATCGGGATCGGGTGTACTCGGCCATCCACTGGGACTAGAATTGCACTCTCTCGTTCGAGGAGCGTCCAAGCATGAAGGCAATCCTGAAGGGCCGCGTGATTGCGGAGAGCGACGACATCGTGGAATGCGGCGGCTACCAATATTTCCCAAGTGCAGTGGTGCGCATGGATTGGCTCAAGAAGGCGCCGAGGACGGAGTCGGACCTCGCCTGCCCCCACGGTGTCCAGTTCTACGACGTCGTCATCGATGGCGCCCGACACGCGCGCGCGGCCTGGTCCTACGAGGCACCGCGTCCTTCGATGAACCAAGTCGCCGATCGCTTTGGCTTCTGGGAAGACGTCGAGGTGCGCTGAAGTCCGGCACTTGTTCGGGCTCGCCCGCTCTTCAGACATGCTGCTCCCCATCCTGAAGCATCGGGGCCTTCGGGCGATCCGGTCCGCTCGTTTCCGGCCTGCCGTGTGATAGGCTGATGCGATGCCGGATTTCTTCCATGAGCTTGAAGCGTCGGGTCTTGTCTGCGGCGTGGACGAGGCCGGGCGCGGGCCCTGGGCGGGACCGGTCCTTGCAGCGGCCGTCATTCTTGGGTGCGGCCGTGCCGCGTTAATGGCGTTGCCGGCGATCCTCCTCGATGGCCTCGACGATTCGAAGCGTCTTGCGCCCGCGCACCGTGAGCGGCTTGGCCGTGCTCTCCATGACGCCGCGCGCGCCGGTTCCATCGTCTTCGGCGTCGCGGCGGCGAGTGTTGCGGAGATCGACCGGCTCAATATCCTCGCCGCGACGCACCTTGCCATGGCGCGGGCCGTCGCCGCACTCCGGGTGAGGCCCGACCTCGCCCTTATCGACGGCAACCGCGCGCCCGTTCTTCCTTGCGCGGTCAAGACTCTGGTGGGCGGCGACGGGCTCAGCCTGTCGATCGCCGCCGCGTCGGTCCTCGCCAAAGTCACCCGCGACCGCCTCATGTCGCGCCTTGGCGCACGCTACCCCGGTTTCGGCTGGGAACAAAATATGGGGTATGGCACGGAAGTGCACCGCGAGGCCTTGTATCGTCAGGGCCCAACACCCCACCATCGCCTGAGCTTTGCCCCGGTGAGATTGCGGCAGGGTTTGTTAAGTATTTGACTCCCAACAACAAAATTGTTGACCCGCCGAGTCGCTTGACTCAAAGTGTGCTCCCTGCAGGGGAGCCGAATGAAACCAAATCAGATCCTGATCGGGGATTGTGTCGAGCAAATCGGGTGGTTGCCGTCCGGTTCGGTCGACATGGTTTTCGCCGACCCGCCCTACAATCTGCAGCTCGCGGGCGAGCTTCATCGGCCGAACAATAGCCGCGTCGATGGCGTCGACGCCGCGTGGGACAAGTTCGACGATTTCGCCGCCTACGACTCGTTCACCCATGCCTGGCTCGCGGCCGTAC
>DATDHA010000252.1:0-4516 GCA_036521815.1 Alphaproteobacteria bacterium
GACCCGTTCCCGCGGCTAAATCGCAGCGGCGGGAAGGCGGGGGCAGATCGGCAAGTGCCGAAGCAGATACTGTGACCCAGTAATTGGATGTGCTGGGGGATTTTTGCAAGCCTCTTCGCCTCCATATTCGGAAGAATTTGAAATTAGGAATTCCTTAAATGATGCTGGAAAGCGGCATTTTTCCATGCTATTCTAACCGGTCAAAATGATTATGGCTTGCCTTATGGCGATCTCGAACCCAGCCAAACCGTCGAAAAGCCAAGACCCGCGCCCGGGACTTCTTCCCCGGATCGGCGGCGTGCTCTGTCTCGATTTCGCCAATACGGTATCCGGCCGCCATGACGGCGAGCACGAGATCGAACATTTGAGCGGCTATGAGGACCTCATCGCCTGGGCAATGCATGCCGACGCACTTCCATTTTCGCAGGCGCAAGCCCTTGTGGCGCGCGGACGCGCGGATGGGCAGGGTGCCGCCCGCGCTTATCATCGCGCACTTGGCTTGCGCGATGCGATCCACGACGTCTTCGCGGCGATCGCCGCGCGCGAGCTTGTCCCCGAGCAGGCGATGGACAGCTTCAACGCAGCGCTCGCCGACGCACTCCGCCACGCGCGCATCCTCCCGGAGGACGGCGTCTTCAAATGGGGCTGGGACGACGCGACCGCGCGTCTCGAGGCCCCACTTTGGCCGGTCCTGCGTTCGGCCGCCGATCTGTTGACGACCGGCAAGCTCGACCGCATCAAGCAATGCCCCTATCCCCATTGCGGGTGGCTGTTCGTCGATCTCAGCAAAAACAAGAGCCGGCGCTGGTGCGAGATGAGCGTGTGCGGTAACCGCACCAAGGCGCGCCGCCACTACATGCGGGAAAAACGCGTCGAGGCCTGAGCGGCCTCAAGATCCGGATTTCGCGGCACCGAGCAAAATCGTCGGGCGTCGATAGGCGACGAGGCCGCCTGGACGCCATACGATGATCGCGACCATGGCAAGGCCGAAGACGAGCATGCGGTAATGGGCGAATTCGCGGCCGAGCTCGGGCAAAAAAACCAGCAGCATGGCCGCCATCGCGACGCCGATCTGACTGCCCATCCCGCCGAGCACGACGATCGCCAGCACGGTCGCGGACTCGGCAAAGGTGAAGCTTTGGGGGCTGATGTAGCCTTGGCGTGCCGCGAAAAAGCAGCCCGCGAAGCCGCCGAACAGAGCCCCGATGCCGAAGGCCGAGAGCTTCAGGTTGGTCGGATTGAGGCCGAGTGCCCGGCACGCATCCTCGTCCTCGCGGAGCGCTTCCCATGCGCGGCCGAGCGGCAGGCGCCTGACCCGCAAGGCGAACATATTGGTCAGGAGTGCCAAGCCGAGGATCAGATAGAACAGCAGGATCAGGCGCGGCGGCAGCCAATTCGCCGAATGCGCGACGGCACCCGGCAACGTGTCGAGGCCCCATCCGAACAATGTGGGATGCGGTATGTCGAGAATCCCGCCCGGACCACCCGTGAAACTCACCCAATTGAGTAGGATGATGCGGATGATCTCCCCGAAGCCGAGGGTGACGATTGCGAGATAGTCTCCGCGCATGCTCAGGACCGGAAACCCGAGAATGACACCGCACGTCGCCGCGACGAAGCCGGCAAGCGGCAGGCATTCCCAGAAACTGAGGCCGAAATAGTGGGAGAGGAGGGCGAAGGTATAAGCACCGACGGCGTAGAACGCCACATAGCCAAGGTCCAAAAGACCCGCGAGACCGACGACAATGTTGAGGCCCCAGCCAAGCATCGCGTAGATCAACACCGTGATGGCGAGATCGACCACGTAAGAATCCGCAAAGGGAAAGACCGGGAGAAGTGCCGCGAAGAGTGCGAGCGCTGAGCCGAGGCGGAAACGCCGGCGCTCCGACGTTTCGGCTGCGACGCGGCTCGTCCGCGCGGCCGAGACGACGGTCGAGCGCCTTGGCAATCCGAGCGGACGGAAGAGCGAGATTGCCAAGCGGCCGACGAACACGACGGCACTGCCGGCGGCGACCCAGTGAAGACGCGGGATAAGCGTCACCGCGCCGATCGCGGTAACCACCCGAACGCCGAGTATCGGCAATGCCAGAAACGCGGCGAAGAGTGCTGCGATCGCGGCCTCGACAAAGGCGCGCGTGACCGGTGCGCGCCACCCTTCGCTGACAGCTCTTTCCACCCTCGCCACGATCTAACTTTCGTTCACGCGGTTACCGGTTGGAAGAATACCAGAAGAATGCGTGGAGGTCAGCCCTCAGGCGGGATCGTGTCGAGGAAAAGGACCGGCACACCGCGCGGTGTCCCGACGATTTCGTCGTCGCGCATGACCACTTGGCCCCTGATCACGGTCAGCTTTGGCCAGCCGGTCACCTGCATCCCGTCAAACGGCGTCCAGCCGCAGCGGCTCGCAATCCATCGATTCTCGATCGTGCGCTTCGCCTTGAGATCGACGATCGTGAAATCGGCGTCGTAACCAAGCGCGATGCGTCCTTTGCCTGCAATCCCGTAGATGCGGGCCGCACCGGCACTCGTCAGATCGACGAGGCGCTCCAGCGTCAAACGCCCCGCGTTGACGTGATCGAGCAGAATCGGCACGAGCGTTTGCACACCCGGCATGCCCGAGGGGCTTTGCGGATAGGGCTTTGACTTTTCCTCGAGCGTGTGCGGCGCGTGGTCGGAGCCGATCACATCGACCACACCGTCATCGACCGCGCGCCACAGCGCATCGCGATGGCCGGCATCGCGGATCGGCGGATTCATCTGCGCGAGCGTGCCGAGGCTGTCGTAGCAGTCGGGGGCCGCGAGCGTCAGATGCTGCGGCGTGGTCTCGACGGTCGCGAGGTCCTTGTGCGCGGCGAGAAAAGCCATCTCGCCGGCCGAGGTGACGTGGAGGACGTGCACTCGCCGACCCGCGCGCCTGGCAAGTGCTATCAGCCGCTCGACCGCCGTGAGTGCGGTCGCCTCGTCGCGCCACACCGGATGGAGTTGCGGCTTTCCGCCCTCGATCGCGATTTTCTTTCGCTCGACGAGGCGCGCCTCGTCCTCGGCGTGCACGGCGACACGCCGGCGTCCGCTTCGGAGAACCGCGAGCACGCCGGCGTCGTCCGACACCAACAGGTTTCCGGTCGAGCTGCCCATGAACAGCTTGACGCCGGAACAGCCCGGCAGCGCTTCGAGCGTGGCGAGGTCGGCGATGTTCTCATGCGTCGCACCGACGAAGAACGCGTGGTCAACCCAGGCACGCCCCTTGGCGCGCGCGAACTTGTCCTGGAGCAGCAGCTTCGTCGTGGTGCTGGGGTTCGTATTGGGCATCTCAAATACGCCCGTCACGCCGCCAAGGGCGGCGGCGCGCGTTCCCGTCTCGAGGTCCTCCTTATGCTCGTTGCCCGGCTCGCGCATATGCACCTGCGTGTCGATCACGCCCGGCAGCACGTGAAGGCCGCGTGCGTCGATCACCTCCGCCGCCGCGGTCCGCCCGAGCGCGCCGAACGCCGCGATCCGCCCGCTCCGCGCGGCAACGTCGGTTTCAATGAGGCCGTTCGGCGTCGCAAGGACGCCGTTCCGGACAATCAGGTCGAAAATTGCCGCCATGTCTTGCTCCGGCCTCGCATCAGCGAAGCCCCCCTATGCGCGCGTTCACGAATGGCGAGAAATGTCCGCGGTAGCGTGCCTGGAGATCCGGCCGTCGCCAGTCGGAACCCGTCACCGACCCTCGGCAGAGGGGCGAACCACAAGCGCAATTCCAGCTCGCGACGAGGTCGTCTTCGTCCTGCCAAAATGCGTAGTCGGCCGTGAGCTCCTCGCCAGCCGCGAGCGAGCGCCGGGCGGCGAACGTCACCTCGTCCACCATCCACAGGCTTGGGTCGCACGAATGATTGAGAAAATAATCCCGAAGGTCGTTGGCGCCAGCGGGAGTCACGATGAAAAGACCTTCGCCGATCGGGATTTCCGAATCCGGCTCGGCACGGATCGAGCCGAGCTGGCTCTTCGTCAGGACGACACCACCCCATTCGATGACGACCTCGCCTGCCGCGATTTCTGCGGTCGCGAAGCTGCCGCGTCCCGCGGTGCCCGAGCGGCGCACTTCGATGCGCGGATCAAGCCAGGATTTTGCGCGATATTGACGATTCACGATCCCTCCCTACGCCGCCCGCAGATGCTCGAAGGCATCGCGCGCGCCGGAAACGCCCATGATGTGGCACTGGTGCCAACAAGCGTAAAAGAGAAGCGCCCATTCGGCGAAACCCGAGCGTTTGCCCGAGCGTTTGTAGAGCCGCTCGACGGCGGCCGGATCGCACATTTGACGCACACCCTCCTGGCGCGCCACGAGCGGCCCGATGCCGTCGCTTTTCCGCGCGATCCACTCGGTGGTCGGCACAGTGAAGCCGCGCTTGGCGCTGAACGGCTCTGCCTCGGGAAGCTCGCGCGCGAGCCAGCGGCGGAGCAGCCATTTGCCGCGCCGCTTGCGAAGCTTGAGCTTGTCCGGCAGGCGGTAGGCGACGGCAGCGACGGCGTGGTC
>DATDHA010000253.1:0-12556 GCA_036521815.1 Alphaproteobacteria bacterium
GCGGCCAAGGCGGAAATTGCAGCATTAAGCCCGGACGACATCAGTTCGACTTATATCCCCAAGGTGAGCGGCGAGCTCGACGCGATCGTGGACGCAACCGAGAACGCGACCAACGTGATTATGAGTGCGGCGGAGCGCATCGAACGGCTTCGCGGCGAGGTGGATGGCGGTGTCGGCGCCGCGCTGGGCGAGGCGGTGACGGCGATTTACGAAGCCTGTAGCTTTCAGGATATTGCCGGCCAGCGCATCACAAAGGTGGTCGTCGCCCTCAAGCATATTGACGAAAAGGTGACCGCCCTCGTCAAGGCCCTCGGCGGCGAGATCGCGCGGTACAACAAAACGAACTCGCCCGAGAAAGAGTTGGCGCAAGCACGCGCTGAAAAAGATCTATTGAATGGCCCTCAGCTCGCGACCGACGCCAAGACGCAGGCGGAGATCGACGCCCTGCTCGCGAGCTTCGACTGAACGCGAATGGACGCCGCCGATTTCCCAACGGCATCGGAAGGGCAGGGCCGCAATATCCTCCAATTGCTTGCTCTGTTCCTCCTTCTGCTGTCCTTCTTCATCCTGCTCAACAGCCTCTCCAGCTTCGAGCCGAGAAAGATCCCTGCCGTGCTCGGGTCGGTCAACGATACGTTCTCGGGCTGGAGCCCCGGCGAGCGGGACTATCCATACGTCGATGCCGGCAACCGCGCGGCACTCGAGCAATTTCAGTCGCAATTGCACGAAGCGCTGCTGAGTGCTGTTCCAGAGGCGCGCCTGGAGAGCGAGTCGGGTGGGCGATTCATGCATGTCAGGCTCGATGCCGACGAACTCTTCGCCCACGGCGGCGAGGCGCTGCGGCCGGATCGGGCGCTCTTGCTCCGCGGCTTGGTGGAGGCGCTTAAGGTTCACCCGGTGGACTTGCGCTTCGAAATCGAGCTCGTGTTCGAGGTTGATGGGTCGCACGACGCGCTCGCAAGCAAAGATGCTGGCAACTTCGCCCGCGCACTCGTGGATGCCGGTGCCCCCGAGGATGCCGTCTCGATCGGATTGCGCCCGGGCAAGGCGGGCGTCATCGAGCTCGCGTTCCAGGCGAGAGGCATCGGCCGAGAGTCGAACTTCGGCCCTGTCGGGAATCTGCGATCCGAACCCGAACGTTGGGGAGAGCGATGATGCCCGGACGGCCCACGACGCAGGAATTGGCCCACGGAGATGCCGCCTGGCTCCTGTCGATGACCGACCTCGTTTCGATCCTCCTTTGCTTCTTCATCATGCTGTTCTCGATGTCGAGCGTTGACACTGACAAGTGGCAGGGTCTTGCAAGTGCGGACACGACGGATCAGCTTGCGATCGTCGACCAGTCCGAGTCCGAACCTGCCGCGGCAAAGCCTCTCGTGCCACGAGCAAGCCTGGCGAATGCCGCGGATCTCGGCTATCTCGCGGCGGTCATCGCGGATAAGCTCGCATCCGACCGGATGTTGCGCGGCGCGCTTATCGCACGCAGCGAGGACAGCCTGGTCATTGCGCTGCCTGGTCAATTACTCTTCGCGGCCGGAAGTGCCGCACCAGCACCCCCCGCGCGCGATGCGCTCGTAAGCCTGAGCAGAATTTTGAGCATGCTCGACAATCGGATCGAAGTGCGGGGCCACGGTGATTCGATGCCGGTCAATAACGGGATGTTCGCATCGAATTGGGACCTGGCACTCGCACGGGCGGCGTCGGTCGCCGCGATCATACGTGAGGCGGGCTACAGTCGCGCGATCGTCGCGTTCGGCCAGCCCGAAATGCCCGACGACGGAAACGCCGTCGGCCCCACTGGGACCAGGCGCCCGGGTTTTGCCCACGTCATCGACATCGTCATTCGTCCCAGTGCCACGGAGGCTGCATCATGAATTTCGGCACAATGCGTCGCTCCCTCTTCGTCGGTGCGGCACTCTGTCTGGCAATGCAGGTGCACGCGTGGGCGGCGGACGCGGTCGTGATCGCGACGGGTCATCATGCCGGTTTCGGCCGCATCGCTTTCCGCTGGCCGGGCGCCGTGGATTTCGGCGTGACAAAGGTCGGGACCGAGGTCGTCCTGCATTTCGACCGCGCACTCGACGGCAAGCTAGACCGCATCCCGGTCGAGCTCGGCGATTATGTCTCCGCCGCACGCTTTGACGATGATGGCTCGACGGTTCGGCTGACCCTCAAGGACTCCGTTGAGATCAAGAGCTTCAAGGACGGCCCGAAGGTCGTGGTCCTCGATTTGATGGGTCCCGGCGATCGGCGGCCAACGGCAGCCGCACCAGAACCCAAGGCCGATCCTGCCGGAGCCTCGAAAGCCAGCCCCGATCATCCCCCCGTAAACGCAAAGCGCACTGCCGATAAGGCCAGCGCCGAAGGTCCGCGCGTCGATGTCCGGCTTGGCGAGCATAAGGACTACGACCGGCTTGTTTTCGATTGGCCTCGCAATGTTGGTTACGCGATTTCGCGCGAAGGCGATCGTGTCGTCATTGCGTTCGATGCCCAGGGTCGCATCGATCTTGCGCGCCTCGTGCGCAAGCCGTCCCGCTTTGCAAGTTCGGTCAAGGCGGAAACGTCGCCATCGGGTGCGACGGTGACGTTCAGCTTGGCACCTGAGATCGGGTTGCGCGACTCGCGCGATGGACCGAGAATCGTGGTCGATTTCCTTGGGACCGCTGCGCAAGCCAAAATTGCCAAGGATTCCGCCAAGGCCGGTGCCGATGCAGCCACGAACGCGGCGAAGACCGAGCCGGTCACGGTCAGAGTCCTCCGGCCCGCCGAAAATTCCGTCACGAATGCGCCCCCGCCCGTGGCCCCGCCGGCGACGGCGGTGCTCCTGAAGAAGGCCGAGCCGCGTCGGCAAGCGGCATCGATTCTCACGGGTGGCGCCCTCGCCGACGCGATCGCGGTCGAGTACACCGCAAGCGGGGAGAGTGCGAGCTTGCGCTTTCCATGGTACGACGAGACCGCCCTCGCGGCCTTTCGCCGTGCCGATAGTGTCTGGCTGGTGTTCGACCGTCCCGCGGTCCTCGACCTTGGACAAGTGCCCGCAACCGGCGATGGCAAGAATTTCTCTGCCATAGAGCAGTTGCCGCATCTCAGGGGTGCGGTCGTGCGCATAAAGGTGCAAAGCGGCGTGACGCCCGTGCTCAAGAAGCAGGATAGCGTCTGGACCGTAGAGCTCGCACAGGGGACGGACCGGCCCGACACGCCGATTGCGGTCAAGCCCGAGCCCAACTCGCCGATCGGCCCGCGCGTCACGATGCCGGTCGAGAATGCGGCCTTTCCCCTCGACGTGATCGACCCGGACTCAGGCGACAAGCTGATCGTCGTCCCCGTTGCGGCACAAGGCCTCGGCATCTTCCAGAACCGCAGCTACGTCGACTTCCGTCTGCTCGACAGTGCGCAAGGCATCGTGGTCGAGCCGAAGGCCGACGGCATCGTCGTCACCTCGCGCAAGGACGGCGTCGACGTCCTCGGCGAGCCGGGATTGAACCTATCGCCGGTCACAGAACTGCCGTCCTCCGGCCTCGTTTTTGGAAACGGAGAGAACACGCCCTCCCTTTTCGATTTTCCCGCCTGGAGCGACGCGGACAACCAATCGCCGATCGCACGCAAACAAGATCTTCAGGCGCAGCTCTCCAAAGCAATGCCGATGGCGCGCAACATCATCCGCCTCGACTTGGCGCGATTCTACTTCGCCGAGGGTTTGGCGCCGGAAGCCTTGGTCCTGCTCGATCGGATCGCCAAGGAGCAGCCGGACCTCGCGGAGGCGGCTGACGTGAAGGTCATGCGTGGCGCTCTCCTGGCACTCGTTCGGGACTTCAAGGGTGCGAAGCGCGCCCTCGACGACCCGAGCCTCGCGAGCGTGCCCGAGGCGGCCCTCTGGCGCGGTGTGGTCGCCGCCTCGACGCGCGACTACGTGCTGGCGGAGCAGCAGTTCTTCCTGGGCGGCGCCCTCATCGCGCACTATCCCCATTCGATGCAGATCCATCTTGGATTGCTCGCCGCCGAAACCTTGCTCGCGCGCGGCGACGAGGTGCGCGCGAGCGCCCTTCTCGACGGCTACGCGAAATCCGGCCTGACCGACGCGGAGCGGGCCCGCGTCGCATATTTGCGCGGCCAGGAGCGCTTGCTTGCCCACCGGAGTGCTGAAGCGATTTCCGATTTCGAGGGGGTGGAGAAGAGCGGCTCCCCCCTCGATGGCGCGCGCGCCACGCTTGCGCGCGTCGAATTCCTGGAGAAGAGCGGAAAGCTCAGCCGGGCCGAAGCGATCGGGCAGCTCGACAAGCTGCGCTTCAAATGGCGCGGCGACAGCTTCGAATTCGACCTTCTCAACAAGCTCGGTGAACTCTATCTTGCGGATGGCAATTATCGCGAGAGCCTGATTTCATTCCGCCAATCGCTGACCTATTTCCCCGATCAGCCGCGCGCCAAGGAAATCGCGCAATCGATGGCGCAGGTCTTCTCGGACCTCTACGTGAAGGGTGAGGCGGAGAAACTTTCGCCCCTCATGGCGATCGCCGTCTACAACGATTTCAGGGAATTGAGCCCGACCGGCCCCGATGGCGATACGGTCGCACTTCATCTCGTCGACCGGCTGGTTGCAGCCGATCTCCTGGCGAATGCCGAGGAAACGCTTGAGAGCCTGGTCAAGACCCGCCTGGACGGCCAGCGCAAGGCCGATACGGGAGCACGCCTCGCCAAGGTCTATCTGCTCGACGGGAAGCCGCCACAAGCTGTCGCGGCACTCAACGAAAGTGCGGTCGCCGATATTGCCGAGCCCCTTCTTGGCGAGCGGCGCCGCGTCGAGGCGCGCGCACTCATCGCAGAGGACAAATCCAAGGACGCCCTCGACCGGCTCGAAGGCGACGCGAGTGTTGAGGCAGACAGAATGCGCGCCGAGCTTTATTGGAAGGGTCAACAGTGGCTCGACGCGACGCTGGTCTATGAGCGCCTCGCCAACGGCTTGCCGCGAGAGAATACGAAGCTCGATGCCGAGCAAAGCGATGTGGCACTCCGCTGGGCGATCGCCCTCACCATGCTCGGGAACGGCGATGCGGTCGACGCACTTCGCGAGCACTTCGAAGCTGCATTCCCCGACGGGCCCGCGCGCGACGCCTTTCTCGTCGTGACCAGCGACGCCGGAAAATCCGGTGAGGGCTTCCGCAAACTCGCGACGACAGTCGGCCAGGTCGATCTCTTCAAGTCCTTCATGGACGGCTATCGGAAGGAATTTCTCTCCCGCGCCAAGCTCGAGTCCGTGAGCCCCGCAGCGAGTACGAGTTGAGCTGACGAGCGGCGCGTTTTCGATTGTGCGGAACGTGCTGCGACAGCGCAACCTCGCCGAGAAGGCTTACCCGCCCCCGAAGCTTTGAACGAGCGAGCCGGCCACGAGGTACCAGCCGTCGACCAGGACGAAGAAGATAAGCTTGAAGGGAAGCGAGATCAGGACAGGTGGGAGCATCATCATGCCCATCGACATGAGGACGGAGGCGACAACGAGATCGATCACGATGAAGGGTACGAAGAGCAGAAAGCCGATCTCGAACGCGCGCCGCAGCTCGCTGATCATGAATGCCGGAAGGAGCGCGCGGAGCGGCGTTTGATCGGGCTCCGCCACGGGCCCATTCTTGGAGATGTCGAGGAAAAGTGCGAGGTCCTTCTCGCGCACGTGCTGCATCATGAATAGATGAACCGGTGCGGTCGCCCGCTTCATGGCCTCCTCCTCGTCGATCTTCTGCTCGACGAGGGGGCGGATGCCGTCGTCATAGGATTTTTGGACAGTCGGCATCATGACGAAGGCGGTGAGGAAAAGGGCCAGGCTGATAAGCACCGAATTTGGCGGCGTCTGCTGGAGGCCGAGTGCGGTCCTGAGGAATGACAGCACGACCACGATGCGCGTGAACGACGTCACCATCACGAGGATCGAGGGTGCGATGCTGAGGAGCGTGAGAAGGGCGAGGAGCTGAACGATGCGCCCGGTGTTGGTGCCGCCGGAGCCACCGAGATCGACATTGAGCGACTGCGCCTCGGCGTGCCCGACCGCGACGACCGAAACGGTCAGCAGGACGAGACCGAGCGGCAAGATCGCGTTCGAAAGGAAGCTGCCGAGGCGCCTCACGAGACGCCCCCCGAATGCTTGCCATCGCCGCCGTCGAGAGTCGCGGCGAAGCTTCCTTGTTCGGCGGCAATGCCGGACTCGATTGCGATGTCGCCGTGGCTGCCGAGGAGGATGAGATGCTCGACCCCGTCGCGTGCGACGAGGACGAGGCGACGCTTGCCATCGAGCGGCATCACGTCGACCAGGCTGAGGCGCTTGCGCCGCGCCCCCTTCGGCATGGCGAATGCCCCGAGGCCGTAGCGGCGCGCAAGCCAGCCCACGAGCGCGATCAGCGCGATCACGAAGACGAGGGCGGCAATGAAGCGAAAATAAGTGTCCAAGCCGATGACCGTCTCAAGTGGTGAAAGGGCTAATCAAGAGATAGCGCGCCATTGCGCGGTCACTTGCCGAGGTACTTCTTCGCATAGGCGCCAATGGCTTGGCGGCGAGCGGCAAGGGTGCCGAGCTCGCGCGCCAGGATTGCGCGCTGCACCTCGAGGTCGCTGCGCAGTCGGTCCACCTCGTCGAGCAGTGCGATGAGCCTCGGCCGATAGTGCGACGCGACCCTTTCGGGCTGCGCGCCGATCGTATCGCAAAGTGCTGCAACGCGCGCTTCGAGGCCCATGAGGTCGACGGCACGGCCGTCGGCGAGGACACGGCGCGCGGCATCGACCGTCGCGACCACGCCGTCGAGCTGAAGCTGCAGTTCCTCGACCCTGCTCATGGCATCCTCACCGCGGAGGCTTCGTTGGCGCGGAAAAGCTCGGTCAATATGCCGGCGATAACCCCGAATGCGGCGATCGGGATTTCGTGATCGATTTCGACGGCCGAGAGCAGGGCGGCAAGGTCTGTGTCCTGTCGGAGTTCGATCTTGTGTCTTAGGGCGAGGGCGCGCAGCTCCTCAGCGAGCGGACCGCTCGCCTGCGCGATCACGCGCGTGCGGTTCGGCGCATCGGGATCGCGGCGCATCGCCACAGCAAGTGGCGTCCTGCCGGGTTTGTCGTCGCGCGTGCTCGTGAAATTTGCCAAGGCAGCCCATCCGCAACGCCGAGCCTCGGGCCCGGATGGCGGCATTCTGCTGCAATATGCTTAATGAAGGTTTAAAAGGAGGGCGACGTTCGCGCGGCGGCGCCAGGGCCTCGCCTCAATCCGCCTTCTTCTCCACGCCATTTCCCTCGAGCGCCTCGGCGAGTTCGGCACTGGCACCCGCGGCGGCACGGTTCTCTTCCTGGATCCGGTCGTAGATTTCGCGCCTCAGGACCGAAACACTCGGCGGGAACGTGAAGCCGAGCTTCACGGCCTTGCCGCGGACCTCGACAACGGTGAGTTCGATATTGTCGTTTATGACGATGGATTCGCCGATCTTGCGCGTGAGGTACAGCATTTTCCTACCTGGCTCGTGCCCTCGATCGGATGCCGCCCTCATCCGGGACTGGCGGGGCTTCGCCCTCATGGCGGATCAGCAAGAGCTTAACCATGTTTTCGCGGATTTAATAGCAGGCCAATTAAGTCGTTGAAAATGCTATGTTATTCAATACCCTACCGTTGCATGACGCGACGCGGATTAGGGAGATAAGGGGCGAATCCGTAGCTGCTGGAAAGCGGCCGCAGCGCCCTGCAATGCGCGTCCGCGATCGCTTTACGATTCCTTAACGCTGCGAGGGCATAGTGCACGGGACGCGGGCGAGCAGCCCACCACGCGACAATCGCGGATTGGCGATGGATTTCGGCAAAATTCCACTCTTCAAAGCGATTGGCGAGCGATTAGGCTTTCTCGAAGCGCGGCAGAACGTGCTCTCCGACAACATAGCGAACGTCGACACACCCGGCTTCAAGCCGCAAGACCTGAAAGCAGAGAGCTTTGGCAACCTGACCGAGGCAGCACTCCAAAAGCTTCAGCCGACCGTGACGGACCCGCACCACATCTTGCCGGCCTCAGCCTCAACCGGCAGTGGTGGCTATCCGCTCGAGACGAAGGCCGGCAATTCCGAGGAGACCGTCAATGGCAATAGCGTCAACCTCGAGGATCAGCTCCTCAAGATTTCAGAGACAAGCTTCGACCACCAGACGGTGCTCAACCTCTATCACAAGCAGATCGGGTTGCTGAAGACGGCCCTCGATCGCGGCGGCAGTTGACGGAGATAGCGCATGGATCTCACCAAGGCGCTTCAGGCCTCGGCGGCCGGCATGCAAGCGCAGGGTGTCCGCATCCGCGTCATATCCGAGAACATCGCGAACGCGGACTCGCTCTCGACCCAACCGGGCGGGCTGCCTTATCAGCGCAAGACCGTAAGTTTCGGCGAGCAGCTCAACCGCTCGCGCGG
Organism: Alphaproteobacteria bacterium; assembly: GCA_036521815.1. Lineage (GTDB taxonomy): Bacteria > Pseudomonadota > Alphaproteobacteria > JACZXZ01 > JACZXZ01 > DATDHA01. Next base: position 8,416 of record DATDHA010000253.1, read on the forward strand.
CATCGAAACCGTACGTGTATCCAATATCGGAACCGATCCAACGCCGTTCGAAAAACGCTACGACCCCCATCATCCCGCGGCCGACAGCAATGGCTACGTGCTGGTGCCGAACGTCAATCCCCTCGTCGAGATGGTGGACATGCAGCAAGCCGAGCGCAGCTATGAAGCCAATCTGAACGTGCTTCAATCCTCGCGCTCGATGTTGCAACGGACGATCGACCTTCTGAAGAACTGAAGCTCGATAGCGTGACCCCCGAACCGGAGGGAGCAACATGATTTCGATCGCCAGTGCCGCCGCGGCCTATGCGAATGCTGCCGCTCAAGGGAAGGCCCCCGGGCTTGAGCCGCGTGCCGAGGAGGGAGGTGCCGGCTTTGCGCAGCTCGTCAACGACGCACTCGGCTCGACCAAGGAGGCACTCCAGAGCGGCGAAAAACTCTCCCTCGACGCGGTCACGGGGAAGGCCGACTTGAATCAGGTCGTCACCGCCGTGACGAACGCCGACATGGCGCTCCAAACCGTGGTGGCGGTGCGTGACAAGGTGATCTCCGCATACCAGGACATCATCAAGATGTCGATCTAGCAGCGCAGGCCGTCATGGATACGCCCGAGGTCCTCGATATCGCGCGCGAGACGATCATTGTCGTGCTGGAGATCAGCGCGCCCATACTGCTGCTCGGGCTTCTGGTCGGTGTTGCCATCTCCCTCATCCAGGCGCTCACGCAAATTCAGGAACAGACGCTCGCCTTTGTGCCGAAGCTCATCACGATCTTTGTCTCGCTCCTGCTGTTCCTGCCTTTCATGCTGACGACGTTGACCAACTTCACGGAGCGCCTGGTCAACCGGATCGCCACGATCGGGTAGGGGCGAGCAGCATGCTCGCGGAAATCCTGCCCTCAAATCTCTTCGCGTTCTTCCTCGTTTTCGCGCGGGTCGGAAGTGCGGTCATGCTGCTCCCGGGTTTCGGAGAAAGCTACGTCTCGACGCGCATCCGGCTCTTGTTCGCACTTGTGCTCGCACTCGCCGTCACACCGGTCGTCGAGCCGCACCTGCCGCAGCTTCCCTCCACCGTCGTTCAGCTTTTCGCCGCGCTGGGTGGCGAGATCATGGTCGGCCTCTTCATCGGCTCGCTCGCGAGCATCGCCTTCATGGCCCTGAATACCGCGGGATCGATCATCGCGTATCAGTCGAGCTTGGCCAACGCGCTCGTGTTCGACGTTGCCGCCGCACAGCAAGGTGCCCTGGTCGGCGCCTTCCTCACCACCCTTGGCGTGCTCGCGGGCTTTGTCTCGGACCTTCATCACGTCGCCCTGCGCGCCGTGGTCGAGAGCTACACGGTCTTTCCATCGGGGCAGCTTCCCATGATCGGCGACATGGCCGAGGCGATCGCCCGCGTCGTCTCGGAGAGCTTTCTCATCGCCGTGCAATTCGCCGCACCCATCCTGGTGCTCGGCCTCGTCTTCTATCTCGGTGTCGGCCTCTTGGCGCGACTCATGCCGCAGGTCCAGATCTTCTTCGTGGTCCAGCCGCTCCAGATCGTGCTTGGCCTTCTCGTGTTGCTGCTGACGGTGGGCGTCGGATTGGCGCTCTTCCTCGACCGCTTCGCCAATGTGCTCACCAACTTCACGGGCGCCAGCTAGCCCATGGCCGACGATACCGAGAAATCTCAAAAAACCGAGGAGCCGACTCAAAAAAGGCTCCAGGACGCCCATGAACGGGGTCAGGTCGCGGTTTCGCGCGAGCTCAACCACTGGCTCGTGATCCTGGCAATGACCGTCGTCGTCCTGGCGTTCGCACCCGCGATGCTGAACGACGTGGCGCACTCGCTCGTCAAGTTCATCGAGCGGCCGGAGAGCTTGCCTGTCGACCCGATTGGGCTCGATTTCCTTCTCGAGGGCGCCTTGCGCGAGGTGGCCGGCGCGCTGCTGGTGCCGATTCTCCTTCTCGTTGGTGCGGCACTGCTCGGGAGTATCATTCAGACCGGTGTCGTCTTTTCGACCCACGCGATCATGCCGGACCTTTCGCGCATATCCGCATTCGCCGGTGCGAGGCGGCTCTTCTCGCTCCGCGCGATCAGCGAGTTCGGCAAAGGTCTCGTCAAGATCGCGATTGTCGGCGTCGTCCTCGTGATCCTGCTTCGGCCGGAGCTAATGCGGCTCGACTTGCTGACCGAAGGCGACATCCTCACCGACCTCGACATCCTCCGCTCGCTCGCCCTCCGCGTCATGATCGGGACACTTGCGGTCATGACCGTAGTGGCCGGGCTCGACATCCTTTATCAGCGCTACGAGCTGCGCAGGAAACTGCGCATGTCGCGGCAGGAGATCAAGGACGAGCTCAAGCAGTCCGAGGGCGACCCGATGATCCGGGCGCGTATCCGGCAGATCCGCATGGAGCGCGCGCGCCGGCGCATGATCGCCGCAGTGCCGACGGCGGATGTGGTGGTCACGAACCCCACTCACTATGCCGTCGCACTCAAGTACGAGCGCGCCAAGATGGCGGCACCGCGCCTTGTCGCGAAGGGTGTCGACAGCCTCGCACTCAAAATCCGGGAAGTCGCGAACGAGCACAAGGTGCCGCTTGTCGAGAATCGCCCGCTTGCCCAAGCGCTTTATTCGGGTGTCGAGCTCGACGCGGAAATCCCGCCCGAGCATTACCGGGCGGTGGCCCAGGTCATCGCCTATGTCATGAAGCTTCGCCGGCCGGTTCGGCATCCATAAGGTGCGGTATCCATAGACGGTGGGGGATTAGAAGCACTGCCCGCCCGGTTCGGGGACGATGCGCCAACGGCCGTTTCGTTAACCATAAACTTGGTTAAATGGAACGCTGTCCAGGCTAAACTGTTGATGGACTTGAGGAGGACGACGTTGCGTTGGGGGTTGTGCAGCCTTGGAGCGGGCGTGCTCGCGGCACCGGTCCTGAGCGGATCGGCGTGGGCGCAGGATGCAACCGGAGCACCGGTCGGGTGGGGCTCCGGGATCGGTCTCATGGCGATTTCGGCCTCTGCACTTGCGGCGGCCCTGGCGATCGCGCTCTTGCTCAGTCATCGGCGTGGCCGCGAGGTCGCGACCTTTCACGGTGCCCTCGAGGCGTTGCGCAAACCCTATGCGTTGATAACGTCCGACGGACGCGCGCTCTACGTGAATAACGCCTTTCGCGCCTTGCTCGGCGAGGGCTGCGAGCGTCCTTTCGCTATGCTCGAAGCCCGGCTTGGCGAAGTCGAGCAGGGTGCCCAGCAAATGGCGCACTTCAAAAGCCAGATCGCGACCGGCATCCCCGGACAACTGGAGCTCGTCTTCTCGACCGCCGAAGGACGGCGAGAATGTCTCCTCCTCTCGCTGCTTCCGGTCGAAGGCTCGTCGGAGCGCTGTCTCCTCGGCATCGAGGACATCACCTCGCGGCGCGAGATGGAGCAGATCATCCGGGAGGAGCAGCAGCGCATTTTCGATTTCCTCGAAAACGCGCCGGTCGGATTCTATTCCGCCGATGCGGAAGGGCGTTTCGTCTTCGTGAACCACACGATGGCGGAATGGCTCGGGACCACGGTCGACGAGCTCATGGGTGGTGCGCGGCACCTCAAGGACTTCGTCGCGGATGAGTGGCCGCAAGGTGCCGCCTCTTACGACCCTATCGGCCGCGGTGGGCGCGAACAGCGCGGCGAAGTTACCTTCCGCGGCCTCCAGGGCCGCGTATTCCAGGCGTTTGTCAGCCAGTCGATCGTCGAGGGCGACGACGCCAACGAGCTCCGAACCCGTACGGTCGTGCGCGACCTCACGCCCGAGCGCGAATGGCAGGCGGCCCTCAAACTTTCGGAGCAGCGCTTCCAGCGCTTCTTCGAGGATGCACCCGTCGGCATCGTGCTGCTCGACGACAGCGCGCGTATCGTCGAATGCAATCGCACCTTCGCCACGATGGTCGGCGCAAGCTTCGAGAGCCTGCGCAACGGCCTGCTTCTCGATCTCGTGACGCCCACCGGCCGGCGCGATGCGAAAATGCGGCTTGATGCCGCACTCGCCGGCAAGGCCGGCCCCTCACCGTTCGAGGTGCGCCTTGAGGGCAAGACCCGCGAAGTGGTCACCTCGCTCTTCGTCAACCGCTTCGAGCAGGCCCAGGGCCGGCCCGCGGGCCTCATCGTCCACACCC
>DATDHA010000254.1:0-8846 GCA_036521815.1 Alphaproteobacteria bacterium
GCCGACTTTCTCCTTGGTCGTATGGCCACCACCCTTCGCGTACACGTATTTGAGGACGTCCTGCACGACGGGGTAATCCGTGCCGACGCCGTGGAAGTTGGCAGCCTTGTAGCCCTTCGCCGCCGCACCCGCCGGGACGACGTCGGGCTCCTGACCCGACCACCAGATGCCGATGAAATGGTCCATCGGGTAGCCAACGCCGGCGGCTTCCTTGATGGCCGTCGAATTCATCACCCCCCAGCCCCACATCAGCATCCAGTTGGGCCGCGCCTGGCGAATCTGCAGCCACGTCGCCTTCTGATCGATGCCCGGCGGGGAGACCGCGAATTTCACGAACTCGAACCCGAACTGGGCCGAGAGTTTCTCAAGAGTCGTGATCGGCTCCTTGCCATAGGCGCTGTCGTGATAGATGAGCCCGATCTTTTTGCCCTTGAGCTTATCCATCCCGCCTTCTTCCTTGCCGATATACTGCACGATGGCGTCGGCACCCGCCCAATAGGTGACGGGATAGGTGAAGACATAGGGGAACACAGCACCATAGCTCGCATCGGCCCGGCCGTAACCCATGGAGACGACGGGGATCTTGTCAGCGGGGGCGCGCTCGATGAGCGCATAAGTGATGCCGGTCGAAAGCGGATCGACGACAACCGCACCCGTCGGGCCGTTGCCCTTGAGCTTCTCGTAGCATTCCACGCCCTTGTCGTTGTTGTATTGGGTGTCGCACTCCTCGTAGGCGATTTTCACGCCGTTGATGCCGCCGTCGCGGGCGTTGAGCATGTCGAGATAGTCGTCATAGCCATCCGCGAAGGGGATGCCGTTCGGCGCATAAGGGCCAGTCCGGTATACGAGGCGCGGAATGAATATCTCGTTCTGGCTCTGCGCCATCGCCTCGGCAGCGCCAAGGGTCCAGCCGACGGCGCCGATCGCCGCCAGCTTGATCGCAAGTTTCGCAAACTTCATGAAATCCTCCCAAGATCGTCGGATCTTTCCAACCCTTACCGCCGCGCTGGGATCTTCGCTGCCCCAATTTGGCGAGTAGTCGAGCCTAACATCGCGCCGGAAGAGGCGCAAATGGTCTCGGAATCGGATGATGTATCACGGAGGAAACTTAGGCCGTGCCGCGCGCGTTGTTGAGTTGAGGTCTTCCGGTCCCTTACTTGGCAGAATAGGTTCATCACCAAAGGGTCGGTTGATGATCAACAGAGCCTCGTCGGCAGCGAAGACCCTGTTGCGCTTGTAGCCCGTCCGCTCAATCAAAATCCCGACCTTGCTAAGCTGTTCCACCGCTTGGGCGGCGGCCGGAAAGCTCACCGCGAGGAGCTTCACCAGGCGGTTCACGGTCACGATAGGGTGATGGGGAAGAATCGATAGAGCTCTTGCTGCCGCCGAACTGGCACGAAATTGGCGGCGGCTTTCCCAAATTGTCTTGAGCCGCGACAATGCGTCCCGTGTAGCGAGCAACGCTTGGACGCTTTGCAGCACCGCGTCCGCCATGAAGCCGATAATAGCCGTCCATTCAAGGCGTTGTTGCGCCACCTTCAATGCGTCGTAGTAAGCTTGCCTGTTGGCTTCGATGTGGGGCGAGATGTAGAGCGGCGCATGAGACTCGGCTGCCATCATGAGCGGCAGCAGCAGCCGCCCAACACGGCCGTTCCCTTCTTGGAATGGGTGGACAGCCTCAAAATGCGCATGTGCAATCGCCATTCGCATTATGAGACCCTGGGCAATCGCGCGCCCGCCTTCGTCGCGCAGATAGCCGAGATGCTGGTTGAGGCATGCCGGGATATCCTCGGGTGGTGTTGGGTTGTACGTCGAATGAGCGATGTTCCCGGCACTTCTTCCGATCCACACCACGCGTGAGCGCAATGCGCCAGGCTTGTCTTTGTAGTTGGGATCGTCCTGCATTATCGAACGATGGAGGGTGGATATTAGATCTGCGTTAAATATTGAGCGCCCGCGGTCCTGCGCCTTGCCGATCCAGTCCTCGAGGGCAAGGGCGTAGCTCCGCACCTGGCGGCTCGCGGCCGTTGCGCTTTCCGCAACGCCCTCGTCGATCGCCAGCAGCTCATCGAGGGTACTTTGTGTGCCTTCGATAGCTGAGCTGCTCACGGCCTCTCGGCGGGTCAATATGCGGCTGATTAGATAAGGGTCCGGCAGCTCAGCCGCGAGCGTGTCTATTTTGATGATCACAGCCTCCGCAGCCCGATATTTTTGCGCGACAGCCAATATGGACACCGCCTCGTCTGGCGGTGGCGGCGGCACTATTCCGAAATGCGCCTGGTACGGAGGTGGCAAGCGCTTAAGGCGCTGCCTGACCGGTTCGGAAAGCTCTTCGAGGCGCACGAAATACCCTAACCTTGAACTTGCGGCGTTCTTGAGCGTCACATTAAAGGTTATGTTAGAAATCTTCAATAAGACCGCGATTGCTTGCGTCTGGTTAAAGCGAGCAGGAGCTATCGGGTCGTGTCTCATGTGTGGATAGCCCCCTCAATAGGGAAAGGGCCAGAGCCGCAGCTTCTCCTTGCCGATTTGCCAGAGGCGCGCCAAGCCGTTCGGCTCGACGATCAGGAAGAACACGATCAGCGCACCGAAAATCATGAATTGGAGGTTGGTCACGGTCGTGACGTCGATGTGGAGCCCGAGCATGTCGGGGACGTTGATGAGCAGGATCGGCAAGAGAATGATGAAGGCAGCCCCGAGAAAGGAGCCGAGGATGCTGCCGAGCCCGCCGATGATGATCATGAACAGGATCTGGAACGAGCGATCGATGTCGAAGGCGAGCGGCTCCACACTGCCGGTATAGACGAATGCCCAAAGCGCACCCGCAACCCCGCAATAGAAAGAACTCACGGCGAAGGCGAGAAGCTTGGTCCTGAGCGGGCGGATGCCGATGATTTGCGCCGCGATGTCCATGTCGCGGATCGCCATCCAGCTACGCCCCGTCGAGGTGCGCACCATGTTCTTTGCCGCGAGTGTCAGGAAGATCACGATGGTCAGCGCGAAAAGGTATTTCTCGAGCGGATGCGCCTCCGTGCCGGTCACGAAGATATTGCCGAACACCGCGCGCGGCGGTGCGGTGATGACGCCCGAGCTCGAGTAGTTGTTGAACCATGGCACGCGGTTGAAGAGCCAGATCAGGAAGAACTGGGACGCAAGCGTGGCGACCGCGAGATAGAAGCCTTTGATCCTGAGGCTCGGCAATCCGAAGATGACGCCGACCAGTGCCGCGATCACGCCGGAAACGGCGAAAACGAGCACGATGTTGAGCCCCGGGAACGCGGTCGAGAGCTTGTAGGCGGAAAAAGCGCCGACCGCCATGAAGCCCCCGGTGCCGAGCGAGACCTGACCCGCATAGCCGGTCAAGAGATTGAGCCCGAGGGCTGTGAGCGCATAGACGAGAAACGGCACCAGGATCGTGTTGAGCCAATAGTCGTTGCCGACGAGCGGGACCACCACATAGGCGACGAGCAAGATGAGCGCCATCACCGCGCGGTCTTGCGCGATCGGCAGGATCGCCTGATCGGCTGCGTAGTTCGTCTTGAACTGGCCCGCTTCGCGGTAAAGCATGGGCTACACCCGCTCGATGATGCGTTCGCCGAAGAGGCCTTGGGGCCGGAAGAGGAGGAATATGAGTGCCAGGACATAGGCGATCCAATCCTCGATCGCCCCACCGAGGGCTGGCCCCCAATAGACCTCGCCCACCTTTTCCGCGGCACCGACGATGAGGCCGCCGACGATCGCACCCGGCACCGAGGTGAAGCCGCCAAGTATCAGGACCGGGAGTGCCCGAAGGGCCACGAGGGCGAGGGAGAACTGCACGCCGAGATTGGTGCCCCACATCACGCCGGCGACGAGGGCGACGAGACCCGCGACCGTCCACACGATGATCCAGATCTGCTTGAGGGGAATGCCGACCGAAAGGGCTGCCTGATGGTCGTCGGCGACGGCGCGGAGTGCGCGGCCGACCGCAGTCTTCTGGAAGAAGAGCGCAAGCACTGTCACCAGCACGCCCGCCGTAACGGCGGCGACGAGATCGAATTTCTGGATGAGCACGCCGCCCACAATGAAGGGGCCGCTCGGCAGGCCGAGGTCGAGCGTGCGCACATTGGCACCCCACATGATCTGGCCCAATCCCTCGAGGAAGAAGCTGATCCCGATCGTCGCCATGAAAAGGATGATCTGCGCCTGATTGACGAGGGGGCGCAGAACCAGGCGCTCGACGGCAAAGGCGACCGCCGTCGTGACCAGAATGGTGAGGAGGGCCGCAAGCCAAATGGGAACACCCTTCTCGATGAGGCCGACGAGGGTGAGGGCCGCGAAGAGCACCAGGATGCCCTGGGAATAGTTGAAGACACCCGAGGCCTTGTAGATCAGCACATAGCCAAGTGCCACGAGCGAGTAGAGCACGCCCGAAAGCAGGCCGCCCACGAGAACCTCGAGGAAGAACTGGGGGTCCTGTGCGATCTGGACGAACGGGCCGATGGTGATGGCGTAGAGAAACTCCATGGCCCGCTCCTAGGTGCCCACGCGCGAATGCGCATGGCTATGGATGGAGTCACTAAGCATGGGCTTGCTAAGCATGGGCGACACCCAGGTAAGCCTCGATGACGCCCTGGTTCCTTCGCACTTCGTCGGGAACGCCATCGGCGATCTTCCGGCCATAGTCGAGCACCACGATGCGATCCGAGATGTCCATGACAACACCCATGTCGTGCTCGATGAGCGCTATGGTCGTTCCGAACTCATCGTTCACGTCGAGGATGAAGCGGCTCATGTCCTCCTTTTCCTCGGTGTTCATACCGGCCATGGGCTCGTCCAGCAGGAGGAGCTTTGGTTCGGCGGCGAGTGCGCGGCCGAGTTCGACGCGCTTTTGCAGGCCGTAGGGCAGCTTGCCGACGGGTATCCTGCGGATCGCCTGAATTTCGAGGAAATCGATGATGCGCTCGACGAACTCGCGGTTCCTCATCTCCTCGCGCTTGGCGGGGCCGAGATAGATCGCGTCGAGGAGGAAGTTCGTGCGCATCTTGAGGAGCCGTCCGGTCATGATGTTGTCGAGGGTCGTCATGCCCTTGAAGAGGGCGATGTTCTGAAAGGTGCGCGCGATGCCGCTCGCCGCCGCGTCGTGCGACCGCATCTGGTGGACCGATTTGCCGCGATAGGTGATGGTGCCCCGCTGCGGCTTGTAGAAGCCGTTGATGCAGTTGAGCATCGAGCTTTTGCCCGCACCGTTCGGGCCGATGATGGCGCGGATCTCGCCCTCGCGGACATCGAAGCTCACGTCGGTCAACGCCTTGACGCCGCCGAAGGCAAGGCTGATGCCGTCGACTGCGAGGATTACCTCGCCGAGCGCGCGGGGACTGCCGGGGTCGGTCATCGCGGGCCGGCCGCCTAACTCGCCTTCTTGAGGAGTGGCGCGGCCGCGCCAGCACGCGGTGCAAAGACCGCTGCATCCGCGATCGAGATCACCGGGCGGACGGTTCCAGTGCGACCGTCCTCGAACTTCACCTGGAGCTCGATCTCGCACGTCGCTTTGCCGGAATAGAGCGCTTCGACGAGTGCGCCATACTTCTCACCGATGAAGCGCCGGCGGACCTTGCGCGTCCGGGTGAGTTCGCCATCGTCGGCGTCGAGTTCCTTCTTCAGGATGAGGAAGCGCTTGATTTGCGAGGATGCGAGCATGGGATCGTCGGCCAAGTCGCGATTTACGCCCTCGATATTCCCGCGGATCAGGCCGTAGACCTCGGGCTTGCCGGCAAGCTCGCCATAACTCGTATAGGGAACGCCGTTGCGCTCCGCCCAATTCGCCACCGCACTCATGTCGAAATTGATCAGCACCACCGCATAATCCCGGCCGTCGCCGAAGACCACGGCCTCCTTGATGAAGGGATAGAACTTGAGCTTGTTCTCGAGATATTTGGGCGCGAACATCGTGCCGTCGTTGAGGCGGCCCACGTCCTTGGCCCGGTCGATGATCTTCAAGTGCCCGCGCGCGTCGATATAGCCGGCATCGCCCGTGTGCATCCAGCCGTCCGCCGTCTTCGCCTCGGCGGTCGCCTGGGGATTCTTGTAGTACTCGCGAAATACGCCCGCCGAGCGGAATATCACCTCGCCGTTTTCGGCGATCCTGAGTTCGACGTCACCGATCGGCTTGCCGACCGTGTCGGGATAAATCTCGCCATTCGGCTGGATCGTCACGAAGACGGAGGATTCCGTCGAGCCGTAGAGTTGTTTCACGTTGATTCCGAGCGAGCGGTAGAAAACGAAGATGTCGGGTCCGATCGCCTCGCCGGCGGTATAGGCGAGCCGAACGCGGCTCATGCCGAGCGTGTTCTTGAGCGGGCCATAGATGAGAAGCCCGCCGAGGGCGTAGAGCGCGCGGTCGCCGAGCGAGACGTCTTCACCGTCGAGAATGCGCGTCCCGACCCGCCTTGCGTGCGCCATGAACGTCTTGAAGAGCCAGCGCTTGATGCGCCCCGCATCCTCCATCCGGATCATCACGTTGGTGAGGATGTTCTCCCAGATGCGGGGTGGGGCGAAAAAGTAGGTCGGTCCGATCTCCCGCAAATCCTGGAGCACGGTCGCACCCGATTCGGGGCAGGCCACGCAAAAGCCCGCGCAATAGGCCTGCGCCACCGAGAACACGTTGTCACCGATCCAAGCCATGGGCAGATAGGCAAGTGCCTCGTCGCGCTCGTTGAGGCCTTCGAATCGTATCGCAGCCATGGAGGTCAGGATCACGTTGTCGAAGGAGAGGATGACGCCCTTCGGCTGGCCCGTCGTCCCCGAGGTGTAATAGAAACTCGCGGGATCGCCGCCGCTCCCCTCGGCGATTGTGGCGAGGAAGAAGTCGGGATGTGCCGCGTCGAATTTGCGGCCCTCGTCCTGGAGGAAGGCGAGGCTGTAGAGGCTTTCCTCAACGTAATTCCTGAGCCCGCGCGGGTCGCCGTAGAAGATCTGCGTGAGTGTCTTGCAGCGTGCCTTGATCTCGAGAAGCTTGTCGACCTGCTCCTGATCCTCGACGATGGCGAAGCGGACTTCCGCGTGCTGGAGCACGAATTCCATCTCTGCCGCGTTCGAATCCTGATAGATCGGCACCGGCACGCCGCCGAGGCACTGGGTCGCGATCATCGACCAATAGAGGAGCGGGCGGTTGTCGCCGATGACCGCCACTTTCTCGCCCCGTTTCAGGCCGCGTGCCGCAAGTCCGCAAGCGATTGCGCGCACCTCGTCGAGAGCCTGGCGCCAGGTCCAGGTCTGCCAAATGCCGAGATCCTTCTCCCGCATCGCCGGGCGCTCCGGGCGGAGCTTCGCGTTCCGCAACAGGAGCTTTGGAAAGGTATCGAGGCCGGGCGAGCCAGGTTCCCCATCGACGCCGGTGGTCCGGTCCAGTCGTTCAGCCATGCTCGCACCTCTATTGCGCCACCTTCGAGGCGAAGGCGTGGATGCAGCCAGCGCCAACGACAGCCCTCGCAGGGTGTGCCGCGGCCATGCAATACGAGGCAGCCTCCACGTCCGCCCGCACGACGCCTCCCTGAAATTATGCATCCCATTTTTGAATGGCGGACGTGCGCAAGCCGTTGCTACTCAATAAGCCAGATGGGGTCAAGCGAGGATTGCGCAAAAGCGCCCGCCGTCAGTGGACCTCGAGATCCATCCAGGTCTCGAAGCAGTGGTTCCTGGCAAGCGCCATGACGCCGATCGTGGCACGGCAGCCGATGCCACACTCGGGGCCGAAGATTTCGGCGAAGAGGTCGCTCAAGCCGTTCGAGACGAGATTAGGGTCGGTGAAGCCGGGTGCGCAAACGACGAAGTTGAGAGTGCGGACGAGGGCCACGACATTATCGAGTTCGCCCACGGCCTGCTTGATGCCCGCGAGACAGTTGATCCCGGTCTGCCAGGCCGCCGCATAGGCTTGCGCCACTGTGACCTCGGCCCCGACGCGGCCGGGATGGAGTGCACTCCCATCCGCAAGTTCCGGCACCTGGCCGGAGAGGACCAGAAGGTTCCCCGTCCGGTGGAACGGCTTCATCTTGCCGTAGCCGGTCCCGTAGTAAGTGCCGGCGGCATATTCCGGCAGCTCGATGCCCATCTCCTTGATCTTCCGCTCGATCTTCATCAGCGCGTCTCCACCACAATAGGCCGGATCGGCACCGGCTTGCGTCAAGACCGGGGCAGTACCGCGGTCGCCTCGATCTCGACTTTCGCCCGCTCCTCGACAAGCTCCGAGATTTGAACGAGCGTCGTGGCCGGAAAATGGTTGCCGATCACGTCGCGGTAAGCCGCACGGACTTCGCGCAGGCTGGCGAGATATTCCTGCTTGTCGGTCACGTACCACGTCATGCGCGCAATGTGCTCTGCCTTCCCGCCCGCCTCGGCGAGCACGGCAAGAACGTTTTGGAGCGCCTGGCGCACCTGGCCCGCAAAGGAATCGGTCTCGAAATGGCCGGCCGGGTTCCAGCCGACCATGCCGGCCACGAAAACGAGGCGGCCTTCGGCGGTCATCCCATTGCTGTAGCCCTTGGGGCGCGGCCAGCCCGGCGGTTGCAGGATTTTCATCGCATACCTCCCTTCGTCGGTTTTGAAATCATGCCTGGGCAGCGCCAAGCGCTTGATAATCCGCGAGCTTTCGACGCAAAGCGACGGCAAACGGCGCCGCCCTGCGTGTCGCGAGCGACATATTCACGAGCACAAGGTTTATCCTGAGACGCAGCTCCCCCTCGACCCGCCCTTCGGCCGCGACCTCGAATGAGCTGCGGCCGAGCTTCACGACGAAGAGGACAAGTTCGAGACGCTCCCCCATCGTGCATGGCTTCATGAAATCGCAGCTCACCTTGATGCGCGAAAGC
>DATDHA010000255.1:0-6539 GCA_036521815.1 Alphaproteobacteria bacterium
GTGGCCAATATCCGGGCCTCAAGGCGGACCGCCTCATCAACGACGATTTCGTTCCCGTCTGCAGCCCGGCACTCCGCGAGGGCGAGCAACCGTTGCGCGAGCCGGGCGATCTCAAATATCACGCCCTGCTCCACGAAATGGGGACACAGATCGACTGGCGCATGTGGCTGATGGCGGCGGGGGTCGAAGGGATCGATTCGTCGCGCGGGCCGGTCTACAGCCACTCCAGCCTCATCATCCAGGCAGCGATCAATGGCGAAGGTGTCGCACTCGGCCGGACGGCGCTGATCATCGAGGACTTGGCCGCAGGCCGGCTCGTGGTACCTTTCGATATCTCGCTCAAGGCGGAATACGCTTATTACGTCGTCTATCCGCCCCGTGCCGTCGAGCGCGCAAAGGTCCGCGCCTTTCGCGATTGGCTTCTCGAGGAAGCCGCGTCGGACCAGCCTCTGGCAGCGGCGGCCAAGGCGTGAGCGCTAATTCGCCGCAGAAACGTGGCGAGAGCGGCCGATCCCGAGGCACCAGGTTTTAGCGGAGCACGCGCTTGATCCGCGCCATGGCCTCCTCGAGAAGGGCCGGCGCTTGGGCAAAGCAAAGCCGCAGGTGGCCTTCCCCACCCGCACCGAAAGCGGAGCCCGGCGCGAGGCCTACTCCGGCCTCCCGCACGAGGCGCTGCGCCATCGTCAGGCTGTCGGTCATCCCCGCGACTTCGAAGAAGGCGTAAAACGCGGCGTCAGGCGGAACGAAGCGGACGAGCGGAATGTCGGCGAGATGGTCGGCGACGATATCCCGCCCGGCACGGCAGCGCGCGACCATCTCCTTCACGAACGGCTCGCCCTTCCTAAGTGCCGTCACAGCGGCGGGCTGAAGGAAAGTTGGCACGCCGCTCGTGTTGTAGCCGACGAGTTCGCCGATGATGTCGCCCAACGCCGCGGGTGCGGTGACCCAGCCCATGCGCCAGCCGGTCATCGCCCACGCCTTCGAGAACGTGTTGGCGATGAAGACCGGGTCGCCCGGTTCCGCGATTTCGAGGAAGGACGGGGCCGCGTTCGAGTTATAAACGAGCCGATGGTAGACCTCGTCCGCGAGTATCCAGATGTTCCGCTCCCGGCAGAAATCGAGCACCGCCTTTTGCTCCTCGCGCGTCATCATCCAGCCCGTGGGATTGTTGGGCGAGTTGATGAAGAACATGCGCGTGTTCTCGTCGGCGGCATCGAGGAGCTTGTCGAGATCGAGCTTCCAGCGACCCTGTTCCTGGTCGAGCACGACCTGGCGGAGTTCGGCACCCATGATGTGGACGGTCGCACTCCCGTTCGGCCAGGCGGGCGAAAGGGTCACGACGTTGTCGCCCTTCTCGACCACGAGCTCCATGAGCACCATGATTGCGTTCATTCCGGCAGCCGTGAGCGTCACGCGGTCCATGTCGATCTTGCGGCCGTAAAGGCCGGACATGTAATCGGCGAGTGCTTGGCGCAGATCCGGTATTCCGCGCTTGTGGGTGTAGAAGGTCTCGCCGCGATCGATCGCGTCCTTTGCGGCCTGGCGGATGAATTCGGGCGTGGTCACGTCCGACTCGCCATACCAGAGCGGAATTACGCGGGGATCGCCGAGGGCGAGTTTCGACACCTCGCTAATTCGCTGGGGCTCAAGGGCCGAAATGTCCGCACGGATCGGTCCGGCCAGGCGCTCCGCCTTGCCGAAGATTTTAGTCAGGATCTGGTTCAACGCTTGAGCTCCGGGATTTCCTTGAAGATTTCGAGGGCTTCGGGATTGGCGAGGGCTTCGATGTTCTTGACCGGCCGGCCGTGCACTACGTCACGCACGGCGAGTTCGACGATCTTCCCGGATTTCGTGCGCGGAATGTCATGGACCTGCAGGATCTTCGCCGGGACGTGGCGAGGGGTCGTGTTCTTTCTGATCTGCGCCTTGATTTTTTCGGCGAGTGCCGCATCGAGCGTGAGGCCGGCGCGCAAGAGGACGAAGAGGACGACGCGCACGTCACCGTCCCAGTCCTGTCCGATCACAATGCTTTCGACCACCTCGTCGAGCTGCTCGACTTGCCGGTAGATTTCGGCCGTGCCAATGCGCACGCCCCCCGGTTTGAGCGTGGCGTCCGAGCGGCCGTAAATGACGATCCCGCCATGCTCAGTCACCATGCACCAGTCGCCGTGACACCACACGCCGGGAAATTTCTCGAAATAGGCGGCGTGGTATTTCTTGTCGCCGGGATCGTCCCAGAAGCCGACTGGCATTGTGGGAAATGGTTTGGTGCAGACAAGCTCACCCTTCTCGCCCTTGACCGCTTTACCGTCTTCGTCGAAGACCTCGACGGCCAAGCCGAGGCCCGGAGCTTGGATTTCGCCGCGCCAGACCGGGCCGATCGGGTTGCCGCCCACGAAGCAGGCGACGATGTCGGTGCCGCCGGAGACCGAGGCGAGATGCACGTCCTGTTTCACGTGGGCGTAGACGTAGTCGAACCCTTCCGCGACGAGCGGCGATCCGGTCGAGCCGATCGCGCGCACCGTCGCGAGTCTGTGGGTCTTGATCGGCTCGAGCTTGGCTTTGTGGCACGCGTCGATGTACTTGGCCGAGGTGCCGAAAAAATTCATCCCCGTCGCGTCCGCGAAGTCGTAAACGACGTTGCCATCAGGATGAAACGGCGAGCCGTCATAAAGGAGAAGGGTTGCTTCGGCCGCGAGTGCGGAGACCAGCCAGTTCCACATCATCCAGCCACAAGTCGTGAACCAAAAGACCCGATCGCCCGGCTTGATGTCGCATTGAAGCTTGTGTTCCTTGAGGTGCGTGAGAAGAACGCCCCCGGCACCGTGGACGATGCATTTGGGCACCCCCGTCGTCCCCGACGAATAGAGGATATACAGCGGATGATTGAAGGGCAGCCTGTGGAACGCGATATCGCGCGGCTTGTAGGCGGAGACGAAATCCTCCCAGAGCACGGCGTTGCGGATACCGCCGAGCTTGGGCTTTGCGGAGGTGTAGAGTACCACGACGACCCGCTCGAGTGTCGGCATGCTCGCCGCGATCTCGCGGAGCCGCTCGAGGCAGTCATGGGACTTCCCGTTATAATGGTAGCCATCGACAGCGAG
Organism: Alphaproteobacteria bacterium; assembly: GCA_036521815.1. Classification (GTDB taxonomy): domain Bacteria; phylum Pseudomonadota; class Alphaproteobacteria; order JACZXZ01; family JACZXZ01; genus DATDHA01. Next base: position 3,105 of record DATDHA010000255.1, read on the forward strand.
CAGCACCTTCGGCTCGATCTGCCCGAAGCGATCGAGCACACCCCGGACCCCGAAATCGGGTGAGGTCGACGACCAGATGGCGCCGAGGCTGGCCGCCGCAAGCATGGCGATGACGGTCTCCGGCATGTTGGGAAGCCAGCCCGCGATCCGGTCGCCCGCCGCGACGCCGAGAGCTTGGAATGCCTGGGCGAGGCGTGACACAGCGTCATAGAGCTCGGCCCAGCTCATCGTGCGCCGCACCTTGTCTTCACCCCAGAAGATGAGAGCAGCGCTCGCGTCCCGGCGGCGCAGGAGGTTCTCGGCGAAATTGAGCCGAGCATGGGGGAAAAAGCGGGCACCCGGCATTTTTTCTGGATTCTCGATCACCACCTCGCCGCGCATCTCGGCGATCACGGCCGCGAAATCCCACATCGAGAGCCAGAATTTCTCCATCTCCTCGATCGAGAAGCGATGAAGGGCCGCGTAATCCGCGCTCTTGACGCCCCAATCCGCCTCGACCTTGCCCATGAAGGTGCAGATGTTGCTGCCGGCGATCCGCGCGCCATCCGGCCGCCAGAGGGGAGCATCCGGCTCTTGGGAATGGTCGCGGTGACGCGGATCGGCCATCGTTCGCTCCGTCCGTCGGCAAAAAGTCGATGCGCCGTTCGTGCCTTCAACGGCGTTGAGGATAGCTATACGCCGAGAGAAAGTATCGGTGGAAGAGGCTCGGTGCCATGGGCGACGCATGGCAGGTATGGCCGGGAGCACAGCTTTGGACACCCACGCATGCCAGACGGCACGGGGTGCCGCCCGATCGCGCCCCCTCGCCACCCGGCGCGCCATCTGCTAAGGAAATGCGCCTCGGCCGGGACCCCGACAATCCACGGCAACTAAAAGAGGAGCGGGACATGGATCTGCGCGGACAGGCGGCACTTGTCACGGGCGGGGGCTCCGGGCTCGGTGCCGAGACCGCCCGCCACCTTGCGAGGGCGGGGGCGAAGCTCGCGGTGCTCGACGTGAACATGGAGGGTGCTGAGCTGCTCGCCAGGGAAATTGGCGGGCTCGCTGTGCGCTGCGACGTGTCCGATGCGAAAAGCGGGGAGGCCGCGGTGAGCGCTGCACGCGCAAAGCACGGGCCGGCGCGCATCCTCGTCAACTGCGCTGGAATCGGTCCGGCGGCGCGTATCGTCGGCAAGGACGGGCCGATGCCGCTTGACCAATTTTCGAAAGTGATTGCCGTCAACCTGATCGGCAGCTTCAACCTGATGCGCCTTGCGGCAGCAGGCAGGCTGGCGCTCGACCCGCTCGCCGAGGGCGAGCGCGGCGTCGTCATCTCAACGGCCTCGGTGGCCGCCTATGAAGGGCAAATCGGCCAGGCCGCCTATTCGGCATCGAAGGGCGGCATTGTCGCCTTGACGCTTCCCGCGGCACGGGAGTTCGCGCGCTCCGGCATCCGTGTGCTCGCGATCGCACCGGGCCTGATCGCCACCCCGCTTCTCCTCGGCATGCCGCAACAGGTCCAGGAAAGCCTCGCCTCGCAAGTGCCCTTCCCGAACCGCTTCGGCCGTCCGGACGAGTTCGCGCGCCTTTGTCTCCACATCATCGACAACGTGATGCTCAACGGCGAAGTCATCCGCCTCGACGGCGCCATGCGCATGCAGGCGAAATAGGGTTTGGCATGAAGGTCGCCGCTTCATCGAAGATCCAGTTATCGAGTACCTGGGAAAACGCCCTTGCCGCCGAGTGCTGTTCAGCACCTCCCGCGACGACACGCGCCGTCGTGACGCCGTGAACGCCAGGTTCACGACCGCCCCCACCCTCGACGACCTCGATGCGATCGGGCGCGAGGCCCTCAAGACGATACCCGAAGCATTGCGCCGGCATGTCGGGAACGTCGTTCTACGCGTCGAGGATTTTCCCGACGAAGAGACCGAGCAGGAGATGGGGCTGGAAAGTCCCTTCGATCTTCTCGGCCTCTACCGCGGCGTGTCGCTCAACCGCAAGAGTGTCTCCGACATGCCGCGCGGCATCGACATGGTCTTCCTATATCGCCGCCCGCTCCTCGATTACTGGTGCGAGACGGGCGAAGACCTCTACCATCTCGTACGCCACGTCCTGATCCACGAGATCGGCCACCATTTCGGCTTCAGCGATGAGGACATGGAGGAAATCGAGCAGAGCTGAGGCGCTTCACGCCGCTTCGGCGCTACGCCCGTTGCCCCGGCCCGCACTCGCATATCGTTCGAGGCCAAGCGCCTCTGCCGGATGCTCGAGCCTGCGGCCAAGGAGGAGGTCGGCAAGTATCCGGCTCGAGCCCGCCGACATCGTCCATCCCATGTGGCCCTGCCCGGTATTGAGCCAGAGATTCTCGAGCGGCGAGCGCCCGACGATCGGCGGCCCGTCGGGCGTCATAGGCCTGAGGCACGACCAATATTGCGGCTTGGAAAAATCGATCCCTTTCGGGAAAAGCTCCCTTGCCACGGCGAGCATGGAGTCGAAATCCGCGGGTTTGTGGCTGTTGTCGTAGCCGGAAAAATCGGCCGTGGCCGTCATGCGCAGCCGATCGCCCATGCCGCAATAGGCGACGAGAGAGCCCTCATCGACCCCGCCCACGCTCGGCGCCAATGCCGGATCGATCGGCAGCGTCAGGGAGAAGCCTTTGACGGGATAGACGGGCACTTCGAGGCCAGCGGAGCGCGCGATGATCGAGCTGAAGCTGCCGAGCGATAGCACGTAGGCGTCCCCTGTCACGGGCCCTTTGTCGGTCGAGACAGCACTCACGCGCCCACCTTTGGTCTCCAAGCCGCGGATCGCGGTATCGAAGCGGAATTCGACGCCAAGGCGCTTGCAGGTCTCGGTGAGTTGAACCGCGAAGGCGCGGCAATCCCCACTTCCATCGGTTGGGCAATAGACAGCACCAGCGAGCTTGCCCTCGATCGGCGCCAAGGCCGGCTCGATCTCGACCGCGCGCTTGGCGTCGACGACCTCGACGGTGTGGCCGTGCTCCCTCATCAGGGTCATGTTCTTCACGCCCTGCTCGAAATGCGCGGGATCGCGGTAGAAGAACAAAAGGCCTTTCTTGAATTGGGAATACCGAAGACCCTCTTCCGCCGCGATCTCTTCGAGCTTTTGCTGGCTGAAGCGGCAAAGGCGAAGCTTGACCAGTGTGTTGGCGCGCGCACTTTCCGCCGAGCAGGCGCGCAGGAACTTGAGCCCCCAGATCCAGAATCGCGGATCGAGGCTGAAGTGGAAGCGGTAGGCGAGATCGTCGCGCCAGATCGACTTCAGCAAAAGCTTCGGTGCGCGCGGCGAATTCCAGGTGAACGAATGGCCAGGTGCGATGAGGCCCGCATTCGCGTGACTCGTTTCCCCGGCCGCCTCGCTTTGACGGTCGACCACCACCACCTCATGACCGGCCTTGGCGAGGTAATAAGCGCTCGTGACCCCGACAATGCC
>DATDHA010000256.1:0-4125 GCA_036521815.1 Alphaproteobacteria bacterium
GAGGAGTCGGACATCAATTCCGGCAAGCTCTCGATCCTCTCCCCGCTCGCGCGCGCGCTCATCGGCAAGGAGGTCGGCGAAACGGTCGAGGTCTCGACGCCGCGCGGTTCCAAGGTCTACGAAATCAAGCGGGTGAAGTTCGAATAGGTGGCGGGACCTTGCCGTGTTGCGATCGGCAGGGCCTTCTGCCGCTACGCGGCCGCGCAACTCCCGCCTTGGCTTATCCGTTCCCCGGCTCTTCCGGCACCTCCTCGGCGACCGGTACCCCCGGCAAATGCTTGGACACCCGGATCACCTGGATTGTCCGTACGTTGGCGACGTGGTGTGCCGAGGTGAGCTTGGTCGTGAGGTCGTTCTCGTGCGCGGTATTGCGGGCCACAAGCTTGAGCACGAAATCGTCCGCCCCGCGCGCCATGTAGCACTCTCGGACTTCGGGCCAACCGCGTACCATTTCCTCAAACGTGGTGAGCACCGATTCGGCCTGACTGTCGAGGCCGACGAGGGCAAAGAAGACGACCTCGAAATTGAGCCGCTCATGGTCAAGTTCGGCGTGATAGCCCTTGATGAAGCCGGCCTCTTCGAGTGCGCGCACGCGCCGCAGGCAGGGGGGTGCGGAAATTCCGGCACGCTTGGCCAGTTCCACATTCGTCATCCGGCCGTAGTCCTGGAGGTCGCGCAATATCCGGCGGTCGATCCGATCGAGTTTCACCCTCCGCATGACTCAAATCCCCGCTTGGCAACCGGGCGCCGGATTCCGAACTTTGCGAAGCCCGATGGACGATTTCGCGCAATAATATTGCCAAGTCACCATAATACAGCATGAAATTATCTTTCAACCATCAGAGAATTGAAATTTTACTGCTGGAAGGCCCCGGCACTTGCGGTGGGCGGTTCGCCCTTGCGATAGTGCGCCCCATTCCGGGCCGAGCCGAGACATAGACCGACACATAGAAAAGCGTCGTTCCATGAATGAACGGCACATCGAATCCTTCGAGATGGCATGAATCGACCTAGTTGCTGGATCATAACCGAGGGCGCTGTCGGCATGGAAAGCCAGTGCCGGGGGCTCGCCGAGGCGCTCGGGCTGGAGCCGATCCTGAAGCGCGTCGACCCGCGCCTGCCTTGGTTGATCCTTCCTGTCCGGCGATGGCCCTTTCCGTTCCGCGCACTCGGGCCAGGTAGCGATCGCCTCGCCCCGCCCTGGCCTGACATCGTGATCGGCTGCGGGCGCAAGAGCATTCCGTTTTCCCTCGCGATAAAGCGCGCGAGCGAGGACAAGACCTTCATTGTGCATATTCAGGACCCGCTGACCGACCCGCAGGCATTCGACCTCGTTGCAGCACCCGAGCACGACCGGGTGAAGGGCCAGAACGTGATTTCAACGCGCGGCGCACTCCATCCTGTGAGTGACCGGAAGCTTGCCGCCGCCGCGGCGCATTTTCGGGCGCGGTTCGCGCACCTAGATCGGCCCTACGTCGCCGTCCTGGTTGGCGGGCCGAACGGGCGCAATCGCCTCGACACTTCCGACATGACACGGATCGCCGACGATCTGGCCGCACTGTCACGCCGCTATGGCGCGTCGCTTCTCGTCACACCTTCGCGTCGGACGGGTGCCGCCAACGAGGCCGTGCTGCGTGAACGTCTCAAAGACGTTCCGGCCTTCATCTGGGACGGGAGTGGGGAAAACCCCTATCTCGGCCTCCTCGCCCTCGCCGACTACCTCGTCGTGACATCCGACTCGGTCTCGATGGTCACCGAGGCATGTGCGACGGGCAAGCCCGTCTATGTGATTGAGGTCGAAAGCCGCTCGCGCCGCCACAGCCGCTTTCACGACGACCTTGGCGCCGACGGCGTGACGCGCCCGTTCGATGGCACGCTCGAAAACTGGAGCTATGAGCCGATATACGATGCGGGGCGCGTTGCGGACGAAGTCAGGCGCTTGCTCGAGAGCCGGCGCACGGCGAAAATCCACGCCGGCTAGTGTGGCGGAATCCGAAATTCGCCACATCTGGGAGCGGCACCGTGAGCGAATTTCGGATTCAAAGCCACACTAGTAATATGTTGTATCTAGTGTGGTCTTCGGATTTGAAGTTCCTAAACGCGGATGCCACCAAAATCATAGGAACTTCAAATCCACCACACTAGGTGCTGGATCGTTTATAAGCGTTGCGACGGTGCCGCGCGCGGGCACGGTTTTCAGGGAAGCGACGGAACCTATGGCCCTCGAGATCGAGACTTTCAGCAATCTGACGGGCGGCAACGCCTTCTTCAAAGCGATCGGCCATCCGCTCGCGATGCCGAAGATTGCCGCATTGATGGATCGCTTGAGGCACGCCGGTCCCGTCGCCGTCTACGACCCCTTGGGTTTTGCACTCGGTTTCGCGGCCCTCCACCCACCGGCCGGCCTCGAGATCGCGGGCGTTTATGTGCAGAAGATCGAGCAAATTGGCCAGACGAAATTCAGCACTGCCGCACAGCCCGTCACGGAACTTCCGGCTTCGAAAGCCAAGATGCTCTTCGTCGTTGCGTTCGATGCAGCGCGCTCGATCGACCATATCCGACACCTCGTGCCCGCGGACATGTCCGTCGTGAGCCTCGACGAAGCCAAGCTGCCGCGCGAGATGTTGGGCAATCCTCTGCGCTATCTCGATCCGCTCAATTTCGCCACCAACTTCGCCTTCTTCCGAGACGCCGACCGGCTTCATACGCGCCTCGTCACGGCGAATTATTGGGCCGGCTACGGGGCGAAAGAGGTCTCGCTGTGGTTCAAGCTCTTTGACGGGCACGGGAGCGAGATCGCCGAATGGCACGAGACACTCAAGAGTGGGATGGCATCGATCTCCGTCGACAGCCGGGAGGTGCGTAAGCGGTTCGGGCTCGCACCCTTTACCGGTCAGCTCTTCATGCATGCGATCGGCGCTGCCGGGCACGACGTGGTGAAATATGCGCTGGACGTTTATGGGGATGAAGCCGACGTCGTCTCCTGCACCCACGACGCCAATGCGTGGCCCGCCGATCTCTATGCCGGGCTGCCCGCGCCGCGCAAGGACGAGCGCGTGACGCTTTGGATCCAGAACAGTCATCCCTGCGCCATTCCCGCAAAGGCCGTCGGCCTCAACCTCATGGGCTCGCCCGAGATCGCCTGGCTCGACAGCGCCATCCCGCCTTTCGCAAGCTACGCCCTCGATATCGCGGAGCTGCTGCCGAGTGCGCGCTGGCCCCAGCAAATCGAGATCCAGGCGGGCAAGCACTTCGTCCGCCCGCGCTACGAGATCACCAAGGCGAATGGGCGGCGGCGCATCGCGCACGCGAACGTCGAGCGTACCGACCTCAAATCCGACCCCCGCATCCCCGAACTCGGCAACCTTCTGGGCAAGGGGTTCCTGCTGCCTGCCCCGCTCGCACCACTCGACCGGTTCCGTTCGAGTGTGCTGCCGACGCCGATGGCGACATGTCAGAAGACATTGCCGGTGACGTTGCTCGTATATGATTCGGAAGGGTACGAGCGGGCGCGCCATAGCTTCGGTTGCCTGAAGCGGAGCGAGAGCGTTGCCCTGGACCTTGCCGATCTTGTCAATGGCGGCGCCGAATTTTCCCGCGGCTACGGCCATGTTGAGCTCGTTTACGATTTCGCCGAAGGGGGCGAAGCCGATGGCTGGCTCCACGGCATCTTCAGGTACGAGGATATAGCGAGCGGACACGCCGCCGAGACAAGCTTCGGCGCCCATGTCTTCAACACCGTGCTGACCTATAAGAACGAGCCGCAATCCTATTCGGGGCCGCCGCCGGGCCTCTCGACCCGGCTTTTCCTGCGCCTCGGCCCGCCACCGCTCGATACGCTTTGTCATCTCATCTTTCCCGCCTCAGCACCCTGGCGCGCTGATTCGGCGACCGATCTCATCCTTCATGACGGCGACGGGCAGGAAGTAGCGCGGCGTCGAGTTGCAATTCCGTGCGGTGGCTCGCGATTCTGGCACTATGCCGAGACCTTCGACGCGGGCGAACGAGCGCGCGCCGGCTCGCATGCCTATATCGTGGTGCGCGATGGCCTGAACCACAGCAGCGACGCCGCTGACCGGTTCCGGGAGATCACCGAAGCCTACGACACCCTCACCGACCCCGACC
>DATDHA010000257.1:0-4839 GCA_036521815.1 Alphaproteobacteria bacterium
ATTGTGTTCCCCATGGGCTACCCACTGGTCGTCTGGCCAGATCGTGGACACAACATAGTCTTGCCGGGCGTGATGGACGAAAGCGAATCTGCGCTTCCATTTCTTGCCGAAAATGTCGCGATAGGTGATGTACCCCCACAGGAAGAAATCCTGGCCTCTCTTCTTCGAGGAATCGACAATCTTTCCGATGTTCTGGCCGGGGTAAATCGTTTGCATGACATCCATGCGCGGCAGGTCTCCGTCAAAGCTCTTCGGCGCTTCTAGGCCGTCTTTAACCTTGACGAACATTGCTACGTTTCTCGCCGGGGTCTTGCCGAAATTCCGTTCAAAGTATTTTACCGGGCCGACGGGATTCCCCTCGCGTACACCGTCGACCGTTCTGTAGCCGTGAGTTTCGAAGTGGGCGCCATTTGGCCCATGTCCGATATAGGCGCGCAACTGTCTCTCGGCGGTTTCCTCCGCACCCTTGACCAATCTGCGGGTTGAGAGCCAAAGGAGCACGGACGCGCCGGCAACAATAGCCGCGATGATGATGGATACCCACGATAAGATGTCGCAGCTTGGCGTGGCTTCGCTCCCAGGTACGTGGCGGTTCCCACGATAGCGGACGGCGGGGCTATTGTATTGGCGGCGGCCTTGTGTGGCGGCATCGAGCGCATCCGTCGCGGGGTCGGTGCCGGCAGAATTCGAGGGCTTGCGTGCGCTGGAATTCGACGGCAATCACGCACTCAAGTCAGCGCCGACTGGACCCTCGATTTTGCGGACATAGTGCGGACAATTTTGGAAGTGCTGAAATCGGCTTTCACGTAAGTCATTGATTTTATGGTGGAGCCGAGCGGAATCGAACCGCTGACCTCTTGAATGCCATTCAAGCGCTCGCCCAACTGAGCTACGGCCCCGGATAATCCGCACGTTCGAATCGAGCGCGATCGGCCGACCGGCGTACGGGGCGGGGAAAATATGAGGCCGCGGCAAGACAGCGCAAGGAAAAACTTTGCCGAGCCCGCGTTGCCGAACCTGCGCCGCCGCGTCTTCGTTGCCAAGCCTGGGGGCCAACGCCGAACCGAGGCGGGAGCCTAGCGCTCGCCCTCCTCTTCCTCGACGTTCTCGATCACTTCGGCGACGTCGTCCTCGTCCTCGCCAAGTTCCGACGCATCCTCGATGACTTCCTCTTCCTCGCCTTCCGGGGCCACTGCGGCCACCTCGCCTTCCTCAACGAGTTCGGGTTCGGCGACCGGCACGGGTGCGACGACGACGGGTGCTGCGACCGCCCGCGGCCGGCGCGCCTTTACGAGGGTTTCGGGGTCGAAAATGGTGCCGCACCTCGGGCATTCGATCGGGCTGCGACGCAGGTCGTAAAACCGCGCGCCGCAGCTTTGACAATTCCGCTTGGTTCCCCACTCCGGTTTCGACACCGGCAATCTCCTGCATGAAGTCGGCGAGGGGTGCCAATTGCCACTTTCCAAAAGCCCTGTCAAAAGGAAAAGAAGCCCGGCAGCACCACCCCCGCGGGCCGCCGATGGGAATCTTCGCCGGCGGGGCCGGTCGCGATGGCGATCCGAAGGCAGCCTAACTTTGCCGATCCCCGCCGTTTATGCTACGCACTGCCGCGGAAAGGCAAAGCTCGAAGCATCGCCCGGAAATTGTGAAAGAGCCGCCGTGAAGCCACTCGTCTCGAAGCCGATTGCCGCCGGCAGAGTGCGGCTCGAGGGTTCGCCCGCATTGCCGGGCGACAAATCGATCTCCCACCGGGCGCTGATGCTTGGGGCGCTGACGGTCGGCGAAACGATCGTGCACGGCATGCTCGAAGGCGACGACGTGCTTCACACGGCGGACGCGCTGCGCGCCCTTGGCGCCGAGATTTTGCGCAGCTACGAAGAGCTCGCTTGGCACATCCACGGCATGGGGGTGGGCGGCCTGGGGGAGGCTTCGCGCGTGTTGGACATGGGCAACTCCGGCACCGCCGCCCGGCTTCTCATGGGCGTCGTCGCAAGCCATCCGTTCACGACGTTCTTCACGGGCGACGCCTCGCTCTGCCGGAGGCCGATGGGTCGCGTCGGCGAACCGTTGGAGCGCATGGGCGCAAGCATTGCCGCGCGCACGGGCGGACGGATGCCGCTTGCCGTCATCGGTGCTGCCGAGCCGCTGCCGATCGCCTATCGCGTACCCGTTCCGTCGGCGCAAGTGAAGTCCGCCATCCTGCTCGCCGGGCTCAACGCACCGGGCATCACCACCGTGATCGAACCGCAGGCGACGCGCGATCACACCGAGCGGATGCTTCGCGCTTTCGGCGCCGAGATCGAGGTCAGCGAGCGCGACGACGGCTCCCGCGCGATCCTGCTCACCGGGCAGCCCGAGCTCAGAGCGCAGGTGGTGAAGGTTCCGGCCGACATTTCGTCGGCGGCCTTTCCGCTCGTCGCAGCACTCCTGGTTCCGGGCTCGGAAGTCGTCTTGCGCGGTGTTGGGGTCAACCCCTTGCGCGCGGGCCTGCTCGTCAGCCTTTCCGAAATGGGTGCGGAGTTTCGCGTCGAACCGCGCCGCGAGGAGGCGGGCGAGCCGACCGCCGACATCGTCGTCGCCAAGACGAGCCCGCTCAAGGCCATCCATGTGCCCGCGGCGCGCGCGCCGACGATGATCGACGAGTACCCGATCCTTGCCGCAGCGGCGGCAGTCGCACATGGCGCCTCGCGCTTCGACGGCCTCGGGGAGCTGCGCGTGAAGGAGAGCGACAGGCTTGCCGCAATGGCCGCCGGCCTCGCCTCGAACGGCGTCAAGGTGGAGCTCGAAGGCGACAGCCTGGTCGTCCACGGTTGCGCCGGCCCCGTCGCCGGCGGCGGCACCGTTGCAACCCATATGGACCACCGCATCGCAATGGCTTTCCTGGTGCTCGGCCTCGCCGCGAAGGCCCCGATCATGGTCGACGACGGTGCGATGATCGACACAAGCTTTCCGGGCTTTGTCGATCTCATGAACGGGCTCGGCGCCGCGATCTCGAGCAAAGAGGCGTCATGATCGTCGCGGTCGACGGGCCGGCGGCATCGGGCAAGGGGACCCTGGCCCAGCGCATTGCCATGCGCTTCGACCTGGCCTTTCTCGATACCGGCCTGCTCTATCGCGCGGTCGGGCACAAGGTCCTGACCGCAGGGGGCAACTCCAGCGCTCGCGAAACCGCCGTCGCGGCGGCACGCGGGCTCAAGCTGAGCGAGCTCGACGATCCGGCCCTCCAAGAAGCCCTCAGAAGCGACGAGGTGGGCAAAGCCGCCTCCCAGGTCGCCGCCCTCGCCGAAGTCCGTGCCGCCCTGCTCGACCTTCAGCGCCGCTTTGCCCACCATCCGCCAGGGCGGAAAAAAGGGGCGGTATTGGACGGGCGGGATATTGGAACGATCATTTGCCCCGATGCCGACGTTAAGATTTATGTAACCGCCAGCCCGGAAGTGCGCGCCGAGCGTCGGCATAAAGAGTTGATTGCGCGGGGCGTTGCCAGTATATATGCGCGCGTGCTTGAGGACCTGAAGGAGCGTGACGCGCGGGATTCCGCGCGCGCGGCCGCCCCGCTCAAACCTGCGTCCGATGCCTATGTGCTTGATACGAGTGCCCTTGACGCGGATCAGGCTTTCGACGTAGCGGTCAACCACATCCTGACCAGGATCGGCAGCCGGCTCGCCTGACCAGGGCGGATTGGTTTCTGCACCTCGGGGACATGGGTGCGGGGGCCCCGAATTGGGGTGCTCCGAACCGGATTTCGCAATTGGGCAAAGACCGCCGGATACAACCGGCTGGCCGGAAATGACGAACGATTGGAGTTATCGATGTCTGAAGCCACTGCCCTCGCCCATGGCGAGGAAAACTTTGCCTCCCTTCTCGAGGAGAGCCTTCGCACCACCGAATCATTCGAGCACGCCGTTGTGAAAGGCCGGGTGGTCGGGGTTGAAGGCGATTACGCGATCATCGACGTCGGCCTGAAGGCCGAAGGCCGCATCCCGCTCAAGGAATTCGGTCATGGCTCGGGCACCAAGGTGCAGCCGGGCGATACGATCGACGTTTATGTCGAACGCATCGAGGACAAGAACGGTGAAGCCGTCCTCAGCCGCGAAAAAGCGCGGCGCGAGGAGTCCTGGACCGCCCTCGAGAAAGCCTTCAAGGAAAACCAGCGCGTCAACGGCGTGATCTTCGGCCGCGTGAAAGGCGGCTTCACGGTCGACCTCAACGGCGCCGTGGCCTTCCTGCCCGGAAGCCAAGTGGATATCCGCCCGGTGCGCGACGTCTCGCCCCTCATGGGGCAGCCGCAACCCTTCCAAATCCTCAAGATGGACCGCCAGCGCGGCAACATCGTCGTCTCGCGCAGGGCCGTCCTCGAGGAGACGCGTGCCGAGGCGCGCACCGAGCTCGTGGCCAACCTCAAGGAAGGCCAGGTTCTCAAGGGTGTCGTGAAGAACATCACCGACTATGGCGCCTTTGTCGATCTCGGCGGCGTGGATGGCCTCCTGCACGTGACCGACATCGCGTGGCGTCGCATCAACCATCCCTCCGAAGCGCTCCACATCGGCCAGACGGTCGATGTGCAGGTGATCCGCTTCAATTCGGAGACCCAGCGCATCTCCCTCGGCATGAAGCAGCTTGAGGCCGATCCGTGGGAAGGTGTCGCCGCCAAGTATCCGGTCGGGGCCAAGTTCAAGGGCCGCGTCACCAATATCGCCGACTACGGCGCCTTCGTGGAACTCGAGGCGGGGATTGAAGGACTCGTCCACGTCTCCGAAATGAGCTGGACCAAAAAGAACGTCCATCCCGGCAAGATCGTCTCGACGAGCCAAGAGGTCGAGGTGATGGTGCTCGACGTCG
>DATDHA010000258.1:0-5342 GCA_036521815.1 Alphaproteobacteria bacterium
GTTGATCCACCGTCCCTCCTCACCCAGCTTCGGGTAAGCTCAGCATTGCTTCGCTAACCCTGCGCAACCCTCTCCTCCCGCGTGGGAACGCACGCTCTTGTGCGTGACGCAGAGAGGCGGGCTTCGCCCGCCGGGGGAGGAGAGGGAAGGGTGAGGAGGGCTTCGCGATTCCATTTCATCCGATCACGCTCTAGGGTTAAGCCAGCCCCTTTTGACCCATATCGAGGAACTTGGCGCGCCGACGCGCCTTGAGCTGATCGCCGTCGAGCTTTTCGAGCGGGCGCAGCGCCTCTTCGATTGCGCTGCCGACCGCGGCGACCGCCATCTCGGTCTCGCGATGGGCACCCCCAAGAGGTTCGGGGATGATCTGATCGACGATGCCGAGCTTCAGGAGATCCTGTGCCGTGAGCCGCAGGGCCTCGGCCGCCTCCTGGACATGGTTGCCGTCGCGCCAGAGGATCGAGCCGCAGCCTTCAGGCGATATGACCGAATAGACCGCGTGCTCGAGCATGAGCACCGCGTTCGCTGCCGCGAGCGCCATAGCACCGCCCGAGCCGCCTTCGCCGATAATCACGCTCACGAGCGGGATTTTGATCTCAAGGCACGTGGCGATGCTTTTCGCGATGGCCTCGGCCTGGCCGCGCTCCTCGGCACCAACACCCGGATAGGCGCCAGCGGTATCGACGAGCGTGATGAGCGGCAAGTGGAAATGCTCCGCGAGCTGCATCAGACGTTGTGCCTTGCGATAGCCCTCGGGCTTCGCCATGCCGAAATTGTGGCGCACGCGGCCTTGGGTGTCCGCACCCTTTTCGTGTCCGACGACCATGACCGACCGGCCGAGAAAGCGCCCGAGGCCGCCGATGATGGCACGGTCCTCCGCGAAACTCCGGTCACCCGCGAGTGGGGTGAAATCCTCGATCAGGCTCTTCACGTAGTGGGAAAGATGCGGCCGCGCCGGATGGCGCGCCACCTGCACTTTCTGCCAGGCGGTGAGCTTGCCGTAGGTCAGGCGCAACAGCCTGTCGAGCTTGAGCTGGAGCCGCTGCACCTCCTCCGCGATGTTGATGTCGGCGCTGTTGGAGAGATGCCTCAGCTCCTCGATCTTGCCTTCGAGTTCCGCGATAGGCTTCTCGAAATCGAGGTAGTGATTCATGGCGGATACCTAGCACAGCTCCCTCGGCGCGGCGACGCGAAAAAACCGAGGCGAAGCGCCCCATTGGTTCCAGGACGAGACGGGAACAAACTGCTTCGTACTCGCGCAAAAATGGTATGTGTACGCTGAAAGTTTCGTTTTTATTCGCTTTTTATACCGAAGCACTTCGCGATATGAGTGGGATCGCCCCGGTAGGCCCGATCGGTTATTTGCCGCCGATCTGCTTCGCCTTTTCGACGAGGACCTGGGCCTGACGGATGGACGCGATGTCGATGAGCCTGCCGTCGAGTGCTACGGCACCCTTGCCTTCCTTCTGGGCCTGGGCCATCGCATCGATGATGCGCTGGGCCTTTTTCACGTCGGCCTCGCTCGGGCTGAACACCTCGTTCGCGAGATCGATCTGGCTCGGGTGAATCGCCCACTTGCCCTCGCAGCCGAGCACGGCCGAGCGGTGCGCCTGGGCGCGAAAGCCGTCGGGGTCCTGGAAATCGCCGAACGGTCCGTCGATCGGCCGCAGGCCGTTGGCGCGCGCGGCCACGACGATGCGGGCGATCGCATAGTGCCACATGTCGCCCCAATGCACTTGGCGCGCACCATTCGCGTCCTTGTCGGTCCGCACGGCGTAGTCTGGGTTGGGTCCGCCGATATTGGTCGTGCGCGCGCGCGTCGACGCCGCATAATCGGCCACGCCGAAATGCAAGGACTCGAGCCGCGGGCTCGCCGATGCGATCGCCTCGACGTTCTGCATGCCAAGTGCTGTCTCGATGATCAGCTCGATTCCAATGCGCTTCTTGCGCCGCATGGCGGTCTCGATCTGGGTCACCAGCATGTCGAGCGCGTAGACGTCCGAGGGCGTTCCCACCTTGGGGATCATGATCATGTCGAGCCGGTCGCCCCCTTGCTCGAGCACGTCGACGACGTCGCGATACATGTAATGCGTATCGAGGCCGTTGATGCGGAGCGAGAGCGTCTTCGACCCCCAATCGATGTCGTTGATGGCCTGGATGACGTTCTTGCGCGCCTGCTCCTTCTCGTCCGGCGCCACAGCGTCCTCGAGATCGAGGAACACGACGTCGGCATTCGATGCGGCCGCCTTCTCGAACAGTTTCGGGTTGCTGCCGGGTACGGCGAGTTCGCTGCGGTTGAGCCGCGCCTTGGCCTGTTCGACGGTCTTGAAGCTCATCGCGACCTCTTTTCCAATAATATTCAAAGAGTTGACGCAGAAACGCCGAGCGATCTCGCGATTGCGGAAAATCATTTCGCAATGCAAAAAAACGATATGCCGCCGCGGCTGCGAAAAGTCAACCGGCCCCAATTGCCGCGGCGTAACGCTTGGGCGTATTTCGGAAAAAGGGCACCCCATCGTCGCTCAACGAGCGGCGATGGGGTACGGGACGCATCCTTGGAATGGGCTCGGCCGCGTTCCTACTGGAAGAGCTTGAGGGCGTTCGCGAGTGTCTGCAGCACGCCCCAAACGAGCGGGATGCCGACGAAGCCCCACGCCAGCGCAAGCTTCACGGCGTTGCCCGACTGCGTGTTTTGCGATGAGTTCATATTGACCTCCCTCAATCCG
Organism: Alphaproteobacteria bacterium; assembly: GCA_036521815.1. Classification (GTDB taxonomy): domain Bacteria; phylum Pseudomonadota; class Alphaproteobacteria; order JACZXZ01; family JACZXZ01; genus DATDHA01. The sequence continues at coordinate 2,727 of DATDHA010000258.1, forward strand.
CCATCGCCGCCTCGGCACCCTGCTTCATGTGGTGCCGCTCATGGACGGCCTGGACGAAGAGGTTGCAGATGAATCCGATCACAAGCAGCACCGCCATCACGTACATCGTGACGTTATAGGCTTGCGCCTTCGCCACCCCATGCGTGACGTTGTACTCGCGGATGTAGTTGACGAGCGCTGGACCGAAAATGCCCGCCATCGACCATGCCGTGAGCAAGAGCCCGTGGATGGCGCCCACATAGCGGGTCCCGAACATGTCGCGAAGATAGGCCGGCACGGTGGCGAATCCGCCGCCATACATGCTGAAGATCACGGCGTAGAATGCGACGAAGAGCGTCACGCTGCCGATTGAGCCCGTGTAGGGCACGAGCGCATAAAGCAGTGTGCCGAGCGCGAAGAACACGAAGTAGGTGTTCTTGCGGCCGATATAGTCTGACGTCGAGGCCCAGAAGAATCGCCCGCCCATGTTGAAGAGGCTCATCAAGCCGACGAACCCCGCCGCCGCGACCACGCTCACGCGGCCCTGGAACACTTCCTGAATCATCGCCGATGCCTGGCCGAGCACGCCGATCCCAGCGGTGACGTTGAGGCACAGGACCCACCAGATCAGCCAGAACTGCGGCGTCTTGAGCGCGCCGTAGACGTAAACGTCTTTCGTCGTGATGAGCTTCTTGGATTGTTCCGGCGCCACGTAGCCCTCAGGCTTCCAGCCGGGGGCGGGCACGCGGACGATCGCCGCACCCACCATCATGAAGCACATATAAACGACACCCATCACGACGAACGTCTCGGCGACCCCAACATGGGTGGGTGTCGAGAATTGCTGCATGAGCCACACGGAAAGCGGCGAGGCGATGAAAGCGCCACCGCCGAAGCCCATGATCGCCATGCCCGTCGCCATGCCCGGCCGGTCGGGAAGCCATTTGATCAGCGTCGATACGGGCGAGATGTAGCCGATGCCGAGTCCAAAGCCGCCGAGGACGCCATAGCCAAAATAGACCAGCCAAATGTTGTGCAGATGCACGCCGACGGCCGAGAGAATGAAGCCGCCACCCCAGCACAGGGCGGCCGTGAACATGGCGCGCCGCGGACCACCTTCCTCGACCCAGCGCCCGAGCAACGCCGCCGACGCGCCGAGGACGAAGATCGCGATGCTGAATATCCAACCAAGCTGCGGCAGGTTCCAATCGTCGGGCGTCGATTGGGTGATGCCGAGCAGCTTGGTCATCGGCAGATTGAACACGCTGAAGGCATAGGCCTGGCCGATGCAAAGATGCACGCACAGCGCTGCCGGCGGCACCAGCCATCGGCTGAAGCCGGGTCTCGCAATCGTGTGATTTCTGTCGAGTATCGACAAAAAGGTCATAGCGTTTCTCCCTATTCCGTCAAACACGGGTTTTGTTCAGTCTCCCTGCCCGGCCTCTTGGCCCACCGTCATTGCGGCGCGCAGGGTCCTCAACGGCAAATCCAACTTCGGATGCCTTCAGCACTTTGCCCCCTCGGCCCTGCCCGGGCCTTGGAAGATTCCTCCATTCCGCCGATTTGCGCCGAGACGAAGGGCGCAGGCCGCCTATGGATCGAGTGGCTTCGGTACTTTAGGCAAAGCCGAAACACCACCGACTGTGGGATACATTATACAGCGCACTGGCGCAGCCTTCATCCGAATATCCGATCGTGAGGCGGGCCTTGCTCAGGGGTGGCCTTTCCCGCTTTTTGCGAGGGGCCGGCTTTTCGCAACAGTCCGGCTTTTCGCAAGAGGCCGGCTTTTCGCAAGAGGATGGTGTTCTTGGACGAGACTCCGCAGCCGTTCTTCGAGCACGTGCGTGTAAATTTGCGTGGTGCCGATATCGGCATGGCCGAGCAGCCGCTGCACGCTTCGCAAGTCAGCGCCGTGGGCGAGGAGATGGGTGGCGAAGGCGTGGCGCAGGACGTGGGGTGACACCTTGGCGCGGTCGAGCCCAGCACCGAGTGCCAGCTCCTTCAGGAGCTGGCCGAAGCGGTGCCGGGTGAGATGGCCCGCCTCGCCGAAGGAGGGGAAGAGCCAGCGCGATGCCTTACCGCGCCCAAGGGATGCCTCCCGAACGGGAAGCCAGGCTTCGAGCGCATCCCGCGCGGGCTCGGAGAGTGGCACCAAACGCTCTTTGTCGCCCTTGCCGCGGACATTGAGAAGCCGCCGGTCCCGGGCAATGGCGGCAAGCGGAAGGCCGACGAGTTCCGAAACGCGCATGCCCGTTGCATAGAGGAGCTCGAGGAGGAGGACGAGCCGCACGCCCTCCGGGCCCGGCCGCACGCGCGCCGCCTGGAGCAAGGTTTCGACCTCGCCCTCGCTCAAGAATTTTGGCAGCGGCCGACCTTGGCGCGGGCTGTCGAGGGCCGCAGTCGGGTCATGGGAGCGCAGCCCTTCGGCGTAAAGAAAGCGGTGGAATTGCCGGAGGGCCGAGAGCCGGCGCGCGGCCGTGCGAGGAAGGAACCCGGCGTCCCCGAGAGCAGCGATATAGGCGCGCAGCGACGACGTGTCCGCATCTTCGAGTGCGCACCCGCGCTCGCGCAGGAAGCCCTCGAAATCAGCGAGGTCGCGGCGGTATGCCTCGACCGTGTTGGCGGCGGCACCTCGCT
>DATDHA010000259.1:0-11940 GCA_036521815.1 Alphaproteobacteria bacterium
AAGGACAAGAAGGGCATTCTGAACTTTCACCGGACCGAGGGCTTGCACGCATCGCTCGCCGCCGGATGATGCACCGCGTGCGCTTAAGGCTTGGTAAATTAGAAATAAAGCATTAAAGATTTTGTTAACCTTTCTAAAGGATGATGCTCCGGGGTTAATTCGTTTGGGGCTTTCTGGGAGATTGATATGCGCGTTCTTCTGATTGAGGACGACTCCTCCACTGCTCGCAGCATCGAGCTGATGCTCAAATCGGAGGGCTACATCTGCGACACGACCGATCTCGGGGAGGACGGTCTCGAAATCGGAAAACTTTACGACTACGACATCATCATCCTCGATTTGATGCTGCCGGACATCGACGGGTACGAGGTGTTGCGCCGCCTGCGCGCCGCCCGGGTCGGCACGCCGATCCTCATCCTGTCGGGCCTGGCCGAGCTCGACAACAAGCTCAAGGGTTTGGGCTTCGGCGCCGACGACTATCTGACGAAGCCATTCGACAAGCGCGAGCTTATCGCCCGGATCCAGGCGATCGTGCGCCGCTCGAAAGGCCATTCGGATTCGGTGATAAAAACGGGCCGGCTCATTGTCAACCTCGACACGCGGACGGTCGACGTCGAGGGCACCCCGCTTCATCTGACGGGGAAGGAGTACGGCATTCTCGAGCTTCTTTCGCTGCGCAAGGGCACCACGCTGACCAAGGAGATGTTTCTCAATCATCTCTACGGCGGCATGGACGAGCCCGAGCTGAAGATCATTGACGTTTTCGTTTGCAAACTTCGAAAGAAGCTTGCGGCGGCGACGGGCGGGGACAACTACATCGAGACGGTATGGGGCCGCGGCTACGTGCTGCGGGACCCGCAGTCGAGCGATATTGAGGGCGTGTCGGCGACCGAGCGCGAAGCCGCGATGGCGCACTGAAGATCAGCCGCACCTATCTGGAAGCGATACAGGGGCTGCACTCAAGGGTGCAGCTCCTTTTGTTTTGCCATGCGTTTGGCAATGGGAGATATCAGATCGCGGCGGCGCGCAAAGCGGATGTACGAATCGCGGGTTCGGGGTTCGGTGCAGCACCATAGATTCCCCGCTCGCCTGAAATCGGGTGGAAACGATCGGTGATGCCGAGTACCGTCTCGGCACCGCCGAGATAGAGAAATCCGTCGTCCGACATCACTTGGCGAATGCGTCCCAGCACGTCCGACTTCGTCGCCTGGTCGAAGTAGATGAGCACGTTCCGGCAGAACACGACATCGAATGCGCCGAGCGCTCGCGGATCGTCGAGCAGATTGAACTCGCGAAATTGAACCATCGCGCGCAGTGCCGGGTCGATGTGCCATTTCTCGCCGTCTTGCCGGAAGTATCTGACGAGAAGCGAAATCGGCAATCCGCGCTGCACTTCGAACTGCGAATAGACCCCTGCTCTCGCTTTCGCGAGACTTTGTCGATTTAAATCGGTTGCAAGGATCTCGCAGCGCCAGCCGGTCAGCCGCGCTGCGTTCTCGCGCAGGATCATCGCAAGCGTGTAGGGCTCCTGCCCGCTGGAGCACGCAGCACTCCAGATACGGAGGCTGCGGCTCGCACTTCGCGCATTCAGGATATGCGGGAGCACGATCGAACCGAACTGATCGAACGGCCGCTTATCGCGAAAAAAGAACGACTCGTTCGTGGTCATTGCGTCGACCACGTCGCGCGCATATTGGTCAAAGCGGTCGGCGCGGACAGCGGCGATCAACTCGTCGAGATCCCTCAGCCCGCGTTGACGCGCGACCGGGACCAGGCGATTTTCGAGCAGGTATCCCTAGTCTTCGCCCAAGGTAAGGCCCGAACGCTCCTTGAGAAGGCGGCTCAGAAAGTGGAAATCGTCCGGCCTCACGGCGAATCCCCGTGCAGGATGCGCCGCACGCAAGATGCCATCCGATCGAGCGGCAGCACCGCCGAGCAGAGCCCGGCCTGTGCCACGGCACCGGGCATGCCCCAGATGACACTCGTGGCCTCGTCCTGTGCGAGGAGGGTGCCGCCGGCCTCGACGATGAGGCGCGCGCCGTGCAAGCCGTCATGGCCCATTCCCGTGAGTACGACGATGAGTGTCCGTGCGCCATAAACCCGCGCGATGCTGCGGAACATCGGGTCCGCGGCAGGGCGACAGAAATTTTCGGCCGGCCCGGCGTCGAGCCTGACGCAGCGCTGACCAGCACTTGCCTCGACGGTCATGTGGTAGTTGCCGGGTGCAATGTAGATGCGGTTGGCTGCAATCGGCTCGCCGTCCACGGCCTCGCGGCACGGCCGATTGCATTGGCGAGCGATGTGTTCCGCAAGTATCGTCGTAAAGGTTGGCGGCATGTGCTGGGTCACGAGGATTGGGCAAGTCACCGACGCATCGAGATCGCCGAGGAATGAGATAAGTGCGCGCGGCCCGCCGGTCGAACTCGCGATCGCCAGGAGTTCCGGGCGTGCCGCTCCCGGATTCCGCAACACGATACGGTCCCTCGACGCAGATGACGCTATGGGAAACTGCGGCACTTTGCCCGCGCAAACCGGTACCGGCCGCGCTGTGACGCCGCCATGCCCGCCGCGGCGCGCGGCAGCGAGAGCCTTGACCTTGGCCAGAAGCTCGCGGCGAAAATCCGCGGCCGCCGCAGGGCCTTGCACCGCCGTCGGCTTGGCAAGGCATTCCGACGCACCCGCGGTCAGGGCGCGCAAAGTGATCTCCGCATTCCGCTTGGTTAGCGTGGAAGCGATGATGACCTTGAGCGCCGGATCGCCAGCCAGCAGTTTCGGAAGTGCGGTCAGTCCGTCCATGACCGGCATCTCGACGTCCAGCACGACGACGTCGAGCTTTTGCCGAGCCGCGGCGGCGACTGCCTGCTGTCCGTTGCTGACGGACGCTACAACTTCGACCTCCGGGTCCTGCTCCAGCGCACGGGTAAACAGCCCGCGCACGACCACGGAGTCGTCCACCAGCATGACGCGGTAGGGGCCTTGCCGGAAGCCGGTCGCGGGCCGGAGCGGCTCGGCGCTAGTCGCGATCATCAAATCAGCCCCACCTGCTCGAACTTGGCTTGGATTATTTCACTGTCGAACGGTTTCATAATGTATTCGTCGGCACCCGCCGCGAGCGCTTCCTGAATATGCACAAGGTCATTCTCCGTCGTGCAGAAGACGACCACCGGTCGGCGTCCGCCCGCGGCTTCCCTCAACGCCTTCAGAAACTCGATACCGCTCATGATCGGCATGTTCCAGTCGAGCAGGATCACATCCGGCATATTCTGCAGGCACGCATCCATCGCCATCTTTCCGTCGGACGCCTCGCGGATTTCGAAGTTGAGGCCTTCGAGAATGCGGCGCGCGACAAGCCGCACGACCCTCGAGTCATCGACAATGAGGCACGTCTTCATTGCTTGCTCCACGCTCGTTTTTGCCGCACTGGACGCATAGGCCCGCCTTGCCATGCTCACGCGGCGGCCGTGTGCCGAAATTGAAGGAGGTTGTCGACGTCGAGCATGACCATCAACTGCCCGTCCAGCCGATAAATGCCGGCCGAGATTTCGCGCCAACGGGGATTAAGGGTGCACGGGTTGCGCTCGTAGCCGTCGGGCGCCAGGTTGAGCACCTCGGCAACCGAATCGACGATCAGGCTGTAGAGTTCGCCGCCGCATTCCACCACCACGCTCATGTCCCGATCGTCATGCGCGCGCGCCGGCAGGCCAAGGCGCTGGCGCACGTCGATCGCCGTGACGATGCGGCCGCGGAGGTTGAGGACACCGGCCACCTCGGGAGGTGCGAGCGGGATGCGCGTGACGCGCTGCGGGCCGAGCACATCCCGTATGGCCAGGACCGGAATGCCAAAGAGTTGACCGGCGACGTAAACGGCGACGAAATCCCCTTGGCCGAACATCTTGCCCGCGGTTTGGGGCGAATCGGCACTCCCAATTGGTTTCATTTTCGTCTCGCTCAAGCGGCACCCCGCGCTTCTCCAAGCGTTTCGGAGATCTTCCGAAGGAGTGCGTCGCGATCCGCCTTCGAGACAACCTCCGAGAAGCCAACCGCTCGGCTTCGGCGAAGCTCCGTGGTCGAGTTGCGCGATGACAGAGCGACGAGAGGAATGTCGCGCCAGCGCGTGGATTTCTTGATCGTCTCGGCGAGCTCGTAGCCGCTCATGCCGGGCAATTCGACATCGCTGACGATTATGTCGAAATCCTCACCCGCATCGTGCAGATTGAATGCCCGATCCGCATTCTCGACGGGGGTGACGTCGTAGCCCGCCACGGAAAGCAACGGCGTCAAGATATTGCGAAAGAACGGGCTGTCGTCGATCAAGAGAATGCGACGGCGCGCGTCGCGAGCCGCGTGGCAATGCCCGGTGCTCGCGAGCCAATCCGGATGGGCCTTTGCGAAGTAGTAGCCCGCGTCGATCACTTCGCTTGCACGGCCATCGATCACAGCACTGCCCAGCAGGCCGGGCCGCGCTGCTGCGAGCTCGACATTGAGGCGGTCGTCCACGATGTCGACGATCTCATCGACCATGAGCCCCATCGAGCGTTGCTTCTCCGTGAAAACGATCACGGATTGGCGGCCTCCAGTCTTGAGCGACTGAGTGGTTTCGACCGGGATCAGCGGCATGAGCTGGCCACGATATTGCACGAGAGGGCTGCCGCTTGAATACTCGATCGTTTCCGCCTCGATCTCCTCGAGACGGGCAACGAGCGAAAGCGGCACAACCTTGGGCACATTGCCGCCCGCCTTGAAGATGAGAAATGCCGTGCGATCATCGCGCGCGCGGCCGCCGCACTCGATCCCACGAATATCCTCGTCCGCAGCGACGAGATTGCTCGCCGCATTCGCCACAGCATTGAGGTCGAGGATCATGACGATGCAGCCGTCACCAAGGATGGTGTTCCCCGAAAAGACCTGGATATCGCGCAGGATCGGCGCCACGGGCTTCACCACGATCTCCTCGGTATCGAAGACCTTGTCCACGATGATGCCGAGACTCGCGATCCCGATTTGCGCAACCACGATGAAGGCATCCTCCGCGATCTCGCCGGCCGGTGCCGCCTCTCCTTCGAGCTTAAGTACGCTCGCCAACGAGACAAGCGGCAAAAGCCGGTTGCGCAAACGCAGAACCGGTGCGTTGTTGATAAACTCGATCTTGTGCTCGGACTTGGCCGACGCCCTGACCAGTTCGCAAACACCGATCTGCGGAATGGCAAAGCGCTCGCCGCGCGTCTCGACGATGAGGGCCGATATGATCGCCAAGGTCAGCGGTATCTTGACGGTGAAGGTGGCACCCTTTCCGAACGCGGACTTGATGTCGATGCTGCCGCCGATTTTCTCGATGTTGGTCTTGACGACGTCCATGCCGACCCCGCGCCCGGAGACGCTGGTGATCTTTTCCGCCGTCGACAGTCCCGCATTGAAGATGAGCTGCATGACCTGCTGGTCGGACATGTTCGAGAGTTCTGCCTTCGAGTGGAGCCCATTGGCGGCGGCTTTGGCCTTTATGCGGTCGAGCGAAAGGCCGCGGCCGTCATCGAACACGGCGATGACGATGTGCCCACCTTCGTGATATGCTGCCAGACGGATGGTGCCGACCTCGGGTTTTCCCGCCGTCTTGCGCTCTTCGATGGATTCGAGGCCATGGTCGGCCGCGTTGCGTACCATGTGGGTGAGCGGATCCTTGACGACCTCGAGAATCTGGCGATCGACTTCGGTCTCGCCGCCTATCATCTCAAGCTCGATCTTCTTGCCGAGTTCGCGCGACAAGTCGCGAACGAGGCGTGGCAGCTTCGCCCACGCGTTTTCGATCGGCTGCATGCGCGTGCGCATAACACCTTCCTGAAGCTCGGATGTGATTTGATTGAGCCGATGCAAGGGAGCCGTGAAGGAGGTTTCCTTCTGGAGGCGGAGAATCCGCAGAAGCTGATTCCGCGTGAGCACAAGCTCGCTGACCATGATCATCAGGTTTTCGAGAAGCTCAACGCTTACCCGGATCGAATTCGCCCCAAGTTGGGAATCGACGCGCGAGCGATCGCGGGGTTCGGCGTTCGCGGCCTGCTCGGCGTCGACCTTGCGGGCCAAAGCGGGGGCGTTGGGTTTATCCGCATCGGCATGTTTATCGTCGCGCCAATCCGCACTTACGATGGCCGCGACTCTCGCGGCCAAGCGCGGGGGAACCTCGAGGGTGTGGAGTGCCGCGCGAAAATGCTCGAGCACGAGATCGCGGCTCGTCCTCTCGACGCCGCGCGAAGCCAGATAGCGGAAAATGCTCCGCGGCGGGTCACCTACTGAAGGGCCGCCAAGCAGCTTTGCAAGATGCGCGCGCGCACCCCCTTGCAGTTGGTCGGTGTCGCAGCCCGAGAGGGATTCTCCCAGGATCCCGTCGGCTACTATTGTTTGGACGAATGTTTCGACGACTGCGTCGATGACCCCGAGCCCGCCGAGCTCCTCGAAGAGTGCAGCCCCCGGCGCGGAAGACACCTCGCAAGCAGTGCCCAAGCCGCCTTCGGCCATCGCGTCAAGACGCGCGATGAGGTCGGAATCTTCGCCCGCAGGCTCGCTTCCCGTAATCTCGAGTGCCGAGAGAATCCCCTTGATGCAATCGAGCGATTCAAGCGTCAGGCTGACAGCACCAGGGGTGACGGGGAGCTCGCCGTCGCGGAACTTGCCGAGGATGTTCTCACCGGCGTGTGCAACGGATTCCAAGCGGGGAAGGCCCAGAAATCCGCATGTCCCCTTGATCGTGTGCAGGAGACGAAAGATATTGCCGAGCAGTTCGGGATCGTTGGGGCCTTGTTCGAGCTTGACCAGCTCGCCGTCGAGAACTTCGAGACTCTCCGCCGTTTCCGTCAGAAATTCCCTGAGCACGTCGTCCATGCTGCCTGCCCGATCCGTCGCCGCGGTCGTCCGGTTTGGACCGGCACCTGGGTTGCCAGTCCCGGGTTGAATGTCCCGCCGGCTCGCGCAGAGGCTCGCAAAAAGGGGTTAAAAAGTCCTGAATTAAGGGGCTTTGGTTGTTCTAGCGAAGCGGTGCTGGCAGCTTGGCGCTGAAGCGGACGAAACCCCGCGATTCGACGGTCTCAAGGGAAACGGGCAGCGCTTCGGCAACCCGACCGGTGAAGTATGCCTGTACGGTGCGCGCGGTGAGATTGGCGACGTCAATACGACCATGGAGTGCGGTGCCGCTTTCGGGCGGCAGTCCCGCTTGCTCCCCTTCGGCCAAAACCTCAAGGCACCTCCCGTCACCGTCGGGCAGAACGGTGGCGCGCAGACGACCGCCCCGAGAGAGCGCTTCCCCGCCAAGGACGAGGAGGTTGAGAAGCAGTTTGACAACAGCCCGATCAAGGCGTTCCGCCGCAGCACCACTCCGGTCCGAAGGATTGGCCTTGCGCTCAAGGTGCACGCGATTGGTTTCGACGACGCCTTCCGCTACGGCAAGGGCCTCGTCCATCGTCAAATCGGCCCCGAGACCGGTCGCCCGGCCGTATGCCAGGCGATAGAAATGGAGGCGAGCGGCAGCGGACCTCGCACTTTGGGCGATGAGCCCCATCGCCTCCGGATCGGCCGCGTTCTCGAGCTCCGACAGGAGCTCAACCCCATTATTGATGGCGCCAACGGGGTTGATCAGCTCGTGACAAAGGCGGGAGCAGAGCAGTTCCATGACCGTCAAATCGACCTTTACGCTCATTGCCCCCTCCTCGAAGCGCGCACCTTTCGAGCCCTGCCGTGCGATCCGCGCGAGCCCTTTATGGGGCCAGGGCCGGTCCTGTAAACTCACGATACGGCATCGCGAGGAGTGCAGAGAAGGAATATCGAAAGGAACACCGAATGCACGAGCGATTTTCCCCCGGCATGCTCGTTCGAAATCCGCTCGAGCCTGATTGGGGTGTTGGGCAGGTGCAATCCGCGATCGGTAATCGGGTGACGGTCAATTTCGAGAATGCCGGGAAGCAGCTCATCAATAGCGACGTTGTCTCCCTCGAGGAGATTGGCGAGGACCAATGAAAGGGTGCTGACGCATGACGACCGACGCCGCGCAATCGCCGACGCACGCGAGGGCGCCCGCACCTCTTCCGGGGGTCGTTCTCTACGCGCCAGGTAGTCCCAAGAGCCAATTGCTCCTCGCCTTTGCGCGCGAGCTTCGCGCCCGCGGCTGGCGAACGGGCGGTGTGGTCATCGACACACTTTACGACGATGCCGGGCAGAAGTTTGGGCTCGACCTCATTGACGTGGCGAACGATGCGCGATTGCCTTTGGCGCGGCCCGATACCGAGGGCGTTGCGATCGGGCGTTGGGTGCTCGATCCGGCAGTGCTTGCCGAGGGCGATGCGCGCATTCGGCAGGCCGTGGCGGAGCGTGCCGAGCTCATTGTCGTCGACAAGTTTGGCCCGCTCGAAAGCGGCAGCGGCGGCTTCATGTGCGCCCTGCGCGCGGCACTCGGCTCCGGTCTTCCCCTCCTTGTGGCGCTGCGTGGTGAATTCCTCGATGGCTGGGACGGCTTCGCGCATCGTCAGACCGTTGCACTTCGCCCGGAAATGACCGCGCTGTGGCGGTGGTGGGGGCCCTATCGCCTCTACGAAGAACTTGCCCGCGGTGTCGCCGACGGCCCTGTGCACCGCGTCCTCGTCGGCATCAACTGGACGCTCGTCGAGGGACAACACGGATGCGGCCTCGCTCACAGCCCGGCGCGCGACGCGCCCGGCTGCCGACCACTGTCCGATCCCGGAAGCTATGCGGTGCAAAGCCTGCGCACGCTCGCGCAATTGGCGACGTCCTGGAACCCGTTCGAGGCAGCGATCGGCATCGCCGCGATCAACGCCCACTACAACAGGCGGGATCTCGTCGGCACCAACGCGAACGGCCTCGAACTTTTCGCCGAGACGGCGGGACGAAAGTTCGTCGTCGGGCGATTTCCTGAGCTCTCGAGGCGCGTTCCGGACGCAGTCGTGCTTGAACGCCTACCGGGGCCGGGCGACCTTCCGGCCCATGCGGCGGACTGGGTCCTGCCCGAGGCCGATGCGATCGCGATCACCGCCTCGGCGCTCGGGAACCTGACTCTGCCGCGTCTCCTGGAACTTCGGCGCGACGGGCGCGTCGCCCTCGTTGGCCCGGGCACACCGTTGACCGAGCGGCTTCACGCTTATGGGATTGCCTGGCTCTCCGGCTTTGTCGTCGAGGACGCCGGGCGTGCGGCGAGCATCATTGCGGAAGGAGGGGCCACCAAGGCGCTCAAGGCATGCGGCCGGCGCGTCACGCTCGCCGCGGACCGCAGGGCGGACGACGACGCGAAAGGCCTTGTCCCAGGGCGTTTCCCAAAGCAATAGCTGTGATCGGAAGAAGATCAAGTTATATCAATGATTTGAGCGCATAAACCTGGGCGACCCTGGATGCCGAGGCCGCTCGTGAAGTCGGCTATCCGACTTAGCTCCGCCCATGATCCTAAGCGATCAGCGTCCAGTGCTGCCCGCCTCGCCTTTCCTGAGCGACCATGCTATGGATGCGCGTTTTTCGGGCCGGACCCCCGCCCAACCGCCGGGATTGCAGACGATGTTTCAGAGCCGCGAATTCAAAGGCTACTCCCATCCATGAAATTGAGCGAGATCGCGACCGCCCTCAATGCACGCCTCGTCGGCGACGGCACAATCGAGATCGACCGCCCCGTCCACCCCGCTGACGCACAGGGACCGCGTGACCTGGCACTCGCAATGGAGCCGGCATTGATCGCACTGCTCGACGGCTCGCCCGTGCGGGCTGCCGTCGTGCGCGACCAGAGCAAGCTTCCGGCCGGCCGGCTCGAAGGATGTATCGTCGTTGGCCGCTCGCGCTACGCGATGTCCCGCTTGCTCGACATCTTTGACCGGCCTCCTCATATCGCGCGCGGCGTGGACAAGATGGCTGTCGTCGCCGACGGTGCCGTACTCGGCAAGGACGTCTCGATCGGGCCATTCTGCTACGTCGGCCCCAAGGCAAGGATCGGCGACGGCACGATCCTCGTTGCGAACGTCACAGTGGGTGCCGAGGCCACCATTGGGCAGTCTTGCCTTCTTCACGCGGGAGCGCGCATCGGCGAGCGCGTCGTCGTCGGGAACCGCGTCATCATCCACCATAACGCGAGCATCGGGGCCGATGGATTCAGCTTCGTGACACCAGAGCCTGGCAGTGTGGAGTCCGCCAAGACAGCGGGCTATGTCGAAGGGACCAACCGAGAAATCGTGCGGGTCAATTCGATCGGCACCGTGATCCTGGGCGACGACGTCGAAGTGGGGGCCTGCACCGCCATCGACCGCGGGACGGTCAGCGCCACGCGAATAGGTCGCAATACGAAGATCGACGACCTGGTCCTGATCGGACATAACTGTGTCATCGGCGAGAATTGTATGGTATGCGGTCAGGTCGGCATCGCGGGCAGTTCGGTGATCGAGGATCGGGTTGTGCTTGGCGGGCAGGCGGGCATCGCGGATCACATTGTGATCGGTAGCGATTCCGTCATCGCCGGAGGAACCTTGATCGGCCAGAATGTGCCGCCGAAATCGCTCCTTATGGGCTATCCTCCGCTGCCGAAGAAGGAGGCGTTCGAAACGCTTTTCAACGTGAGACGGCTCGGCCGGATCGTCCGTGACGTCGACAAGCTGAAGCAGCAGCTCAACCACCTCAAGAAGGGCGAGTGACGGAGACGACCCGAGAGGCCAAGGCATCGAAACTTTAGGGGATGCATACATGGCGAACGTAGAGAACGACGTGCTTGATATAATCGCGAAGCAGGCAAATCTCGACCGCGGCAAGCTGAATCGCGACGCCAAGATGGCCGAGTTGGACATCCAGTCGTTGGACGTTGTCGAAATCATTTTCGCGATCGAGGAGAAGTTCGATATCACCGTGCCGTACAATGCGAATGACCCGAGCGGGGTCGCGGCGGGCGTGTCGTTCAGTACGATCGGTGACGTCGTGGACGCGATCCAGAATTTGGTCAATGAACAAGCCGCCGCGAAATCCGCGTGAGCGACTGCGGCGGCAATCCTTGATGCAACCCTCCCCATACGCAGACCCGACCGCATGAACAGAGTCGTGGTGACCGGCCTCGGCGTCTTCTCGGCGTTGGGCAAGACAACGGGGGAATTCGAAGGGGCGTTGCGCGCGGGCCGAAGCTGTATCGCCCCGCTGACCATCATCCCAACCGACGCGCTTATCGTGAAGGTGGGTGCTGAAATCCGCGATTACGATCCGACGCAACACTTTACAGAAGCCAAGCTCGCGCTGCTCGACCGTTTCGCCCAATTTAGCCTGGTCGCGGCGCGCGAGGCGATTGTCGACAGCGGCGTCGATTTCCGGGGCGGGCCCGGCCATCGCACGGCAGCGATCATCGGCTCGGGTGCCGCGGGGCAGACGACCCTCGACGAGAACTACTTCAAAATCTACTCGCAAGGCCAGAAGCGGCTACATCCCTTCACGATACCGAAGCTCATGATCAACGCTCCAACGAGCCACATTACGATGGAGCACGGTATCACCGGTCCGTCGTTCAGCATTGCGAGCGCTTGTTCTTCCTCGAATCATGCGATCGGCGTGGCTTTCCACTTGGTCCGCAGCGGCTCGGTCGACATGGCTGTGACCGGGGGCACCGAAGCGACCATCACCTTGGGCACCCTGAAGGGCTGGGAGGCCCTGCGCGTCATGGCGCCCGACACGTGCCGCCCCTTCTCCAAGGACCGCAAAGGCATGGTGCTCGGCGAGGGTGCGGCCATCATGGTGATCGAGAAGCTGGAAAGTGCGAAGGCGCGTGGGGCCAAGATCTATGCGGAAATCGCGGGCTTCGGCTCGACCTCGGATGCGGGTGACATCGTGCTGCCCTCGGCAGAGGGTGCCGCGGGCGCCATGCAGGCGTGCCTCACCGACGGCGGCCTCAATCCCGAGGATGTCGGCTACGTCAACGCCCATGGAACGGGCACC
>DATDHA010000260.1:0-10082 GCA_036521815.1 Alphaproteobacteria bacterium
GCTTATCGAGGATAGCGGGCGCAACATCGCACGTCAGCGGCGCGAGATCGGCATGGTGTTCCAGCGCTTCAACCTGTTCCATCACAAGACGGCACTCGGCAACGTCGTCGAGGCGCCGATCCACGTGCTCCGCGTTCCCGAGGCCAAGGCGATCGCGATGGGCCGCGACCTCCTCGCGCGCGTCGGGTTGGCCGACAAGGCGGACGCCTATCCGGCACAGCTTTCGGGCGGGCAACAGCAGCGCGTGGCGATCGCCCGCGCGCTCGCCATGAAGCCGCGCCTTATGCTGTTCGACGAGCCGACCTCGGCACTCGACCCCGAGATGATCGGCGAGGTGCTTGATGTCATGCGGGAGCTCGCGCGCGAGGGCATGACCATGATCGTGGTGTCGCACGAGATGGGCTTCGCGCGCGAAGTCGCCGATCGGGTGGTCATGATGGACGATGGCCAGATCCTCGAAGAGGGCGTGCCCGAACAATTCTACGGCCACCCATCGCACAAGCGGACGCAGGCCTTCTTGTCCAAGATCCTATAGCCGGTCGACGGCGCATCCGATTGACTCGTCGGGAGCAAATTGGTATACCAGATGGCATTCCAAAGCGCCAAGCGAACGCGCTTCCCGATGATCGGGAGGCTGCCGCTCGGCACGCGCCTTCATCCCGGAGGAAGTCCATGAGTGCTCGTTTGAATTCCGCGCAAGCACGCGATATCGCCCACTATCTGCACCCCTACACGAACCTGAGCGTGCACGAGAAGGAAGGACCGCTCGTCATCACGCGCGGCGAAGGTGTGTACGTCTACGACGATGCCGGCAATCGCTATATCGAGGGAATGAGCGGGCTCTTCTGCGCTTCACTTGGCTTCAGCGAGGAACGGCTTGTCGAAGCGGCGGCGAAACAGATGCGCAAGCTGCCCTTTTATCACGTGTTCGGCGGAAAATCGAACGAGCCGGGCATCGACCTCGCCGAGCGCCTGATCGAACTCTCGCCGGTGCCGATGTCGAAGGTGTTCTTCGCCAGCTCGGGTTCGGAGGCGAACGACACCGCGGTCAAGCTGGTATGGTACTATCACAATGCGATCGGCAAGCCGCAGAAGAAGAAAATCATCTCGCGCATCAGAGGCTACCACGGCGTCACCGTTGCTTCCGCGAGCCTTACGGGCCTGCCCAACAACCATCGTGACTTCGATCTGCCGATCAGCGGTATCCTCCACACGGATTGTCCGGGTTACTACCGCTTTGGCAAGCCGGGCGAGAGCGAGACGGATTTCGCGACGCGATGCGCCGAATCCCTGGAGGCGATGATCCTCAGCGAAGGACCCGAGACCGTCGGCGCGTTCATCGCCGAACCGGTCATGGTGTCGGGCGGTTGCATCGTCCCACCCCGCACCTACTTCGAGAAGGTCCAGGCGATATTGCGCAAGTACGAGATTCTGCTGATCGCCGACGAGGTCATCTGCGGCTTCGGCCGCACGGGCAACATGTTCGGCACGGAGACTTATGGGCTCCAGCCGGACATGATTACGATGGCGAAGCAGCTCTCCGCGGCGTACCTGCCGATCTCGGCGATCATGATCAACGAGCGGATCTATCGGGCCACGGTCGAGGAGAGCGAGAAGATCGGCACTTTCGGTCATGGCTTCACCTACGGCGGCCACCCCGTGCCTGCGGCGGTGGCGCTGGAGACGCTGAAGCTCTACGAGGAACGCGACATCCTCGGCCACGTTCGCCGGATCGCGCCACGCTTCATGGAGGGAGTGCGCCATCTCGGCAAGCACGCGCTGGTGGGCGAAGCGCGCGGAGTCGGGCTGGTCGCGGGACTGGAGCTCGTCCGCGACAAGACGAGCAGAGAGAATTTTGCACCGGCCGACGCTGTTGCGGCCCATGCCGGCAGGTGCGCCCAGGCGCACGGCGTGATCACGCGCGGGCTGGGCGACGTCGTCAATCTGTGCCCACCGCTTGTGATCAAGGAAAGTGAGATCGACGAGCTGCTGGCACGGATTGGGCGCGCCCTCGATGACACGCTGGCCTGGGCGAAGGAGAAGCGCCTGATCGGCACCTGACGCTACGCCGAAGCGTTCGCTCGACCGCCGCTTCATGTATTTGGGTAGACCGGCAAAAGCGCAGCACCCACTACCGACCTTTTCTAAGACGCTCTCTCTTAGTTCTGGCTTCGTCGACCCATTGACGCAGACCCGCTTCGGGGGCTGAGTCGAAGCGGGCAACGAGCTCGTCATAGACCGCGATCCCCTCCTCATTGCGGCCGAGTTGCTCAAGCGCGAGCCCCTTGTCGACGAGCGCACGCGCAATCCGATCATGACGCCGGGCCGCATTGGGCGCCGCGTCGTCCTGGGCGATCATCTCATCATAGACCGCGACGGCTTCCTCGGCGCGGCCGAGCTGACGGAGCGCGAAGCCCTTGCCGAAGTACGCCTGGTCGACCCAGAGCATCAGATACTCATCGGGAGTCGAGCCGGCGCGGGTGATCACCTCGTCAAAGGTGGCAACGGCCTCCTCGCCGCGGCCGAGGTCGGCGAGGATATAGCCCATTTCGACGAGCGCGTGGGCCATCTTGTCGCGCAACACCAATTCGGGTGCGGCGGCGCAGCGGGCGACCACCTCTTCATACGCGGCGATGGCTGCCGCGTCGCGGCCGAGCCGGTTGAGCCCATGGCCCTTGTCGAGCAGCGCCTGGGCGACCCATTCGCGTAGCGAAAATTCCGCTGCCGTACCGAAGCGGGCGATCAGCTCGTCATCGACCGCGATCTCCTCCTCGTCGCGGCCGAGTAGGCGGAGCGCCGCGCCTTTATTGAGGAGCGCATGGGCGGCCCTGGCGCGCAACTCCTCTTCGGGCGCCATGCCGAAGCGAGCCGTCACCTCGTCACAAACCGCGATCTCTTCCTCCCGGCAACCGAGATTGCAGAGCGTATACCCCTTCCAAGTCAGCGCGCAGGCGACCAGCAAGCGCATGGAAAATTCAGGCGCCGCGCCGAAGCGGGCGATCATTTCGTCATAGACCGCGATCTCCTCCTTGTCGCGGCCGAGTTGGCCGAGCACGTTTGCCCGGTGACTCAACGCCTCCGCAAGGAAGACGCGCTCCGCCTCAGAGCCGGCGGATGGCAAACGCGCGACGACGCCGGTGAAGGCGGCCAGCGCCTCGCCCGGGCGATTTAGATATTCCAGCGCGAGACCCAGCGCCATTTCGGCTTGCGCCCCTTCGCCCTCGGAAGCCGCCGCCGAC
The DNA here is from genome assembly GCA_036521815.1 of Alphaproteobacteria bacterium. Taxonomy (GTDB): domain Bacteria; phylum Pseudomonadota; class Alphaproteobacteria; order JACZXZ01; family JACZXZ01; genus DATDHA01. Next base: position 3,240 of record DATDHA010000260.1, read on the forward strand.
AAGGCTTTTCTCGCGGCGAGCAGGGCCTTCTCGTATTCGTCCGCCGCCATCATCCCCGTGGCTTCCGTCAGCCAATGAGCAAAACCAGGGTTCGGCGGGGGGGAGGTCGGCATAATCGGCGATCAGCTTAGCGGCAAATCCAGGAGGGACGCATTATCATAGTTCAGCCCCCATGCGGTCGGGGATGATTTTTGCCTGTCCCCTTAGCGGCACATTGGCGATGCCGAGCGGGGTGCTTCAGTCATTGGCGGACGAAAGCGAGGTCCGGTTTGCGGGATAATGCCCCGGACAGAAAGCGGCCGGGCATGATCCGTGGGCGTTCGTTGGAGCGCCGCGTGAGTCACGCCGCCTCGCGACGCGCTCGCTTGAGTCGTGCCATCCGACCGCTGAAACGCGCTGAAATAGTGCCCTGAGGCGATAGCTTAACTTCCCGCCCCAAGCACCTGCCAAAGCTCGCCATTCATCGTGCTCATCAGTGCGTCATGGCTTGCTTCGAGGCAGCGCCGCAAGGTCAGGCCCTGAACGTAGGTCGCCCCTCGGCGGCAACTCTCGAACACGAGAGCCGCTTGCGCCTTGCCGGCATCGGCGTCGTCGATGCGGGGGGTGCCGCCGACCACGCGGCTCCAAAGCCCGTCGCGCGAGGCGATGTCGATGGTGCGGGCATCCGCCGCTCGCGGCAGCGAATTGATCAAACGATTGAGCACTGCGGCGGTCACCACTTGCGGCCGTCCGCTGTCGTCGAAAAGCTCCGCCGCGAGTGCGCGCGAGGTGTGAGCCGCCTCCGCGATTTCTTCGGCGGTGAGCGGTTGAGGATCGTCGGCGACCTCGACCGGTGCGAGGGTCAATTCAGGGGCGACGGCGACCGCAAGCTCTTTGGCGCCAAGTTCAGCTCGCGCCGTATCCGGCACGCTCACGCGCACAGCGCTATAGCCGCGCGCACTCGCGAAACTCAGATAAGGCGAGGCCGGCACGCGTTCGACGGAACCGTCGTCATGCACGGCAACAAGGCTCACGCGCGTCGAATCGACCGCGCGATAAGCCGTGCCGTCCCTCGGCCCGCTGCGACCCTGCTCGAGACAGAAGGTCGAAAGCTCGGCGCTGCATTGGCCGCCGTCGCACGTCATCGGAATCGGATCGGCGCTCGACATCACGCCAAGCACCTGCGGGGCCGCATCGGCATTGCCGCCCGACGCCGCCAACGCCAGCCCGGCTGCGGCGAGGATCGATCGGACATTCATCGGACACCTCCTCAGGGGAAGACACTTCCTGCCATCCGAGCGTGCTTCCAACTCTGCCCCGAGGCCGAACGGCCTCTACTCTCAGAAGGGCCGAACGATCTCCACTCCCAGAGGGGCCGCTCGGCCCCAAATCGAACGAATCCTTTCACCGGGAGCGGGTTCGGTCAATCTCTTCCTCGGATGGCCGATTCTTCCTCGTATGGCAGACGACGGCGGCGTTGCCAGTGCTGCGCAAGCGCGCTATGTCTCGACCATGGCGACAAGGTGCGATCCCGTGCATGTCATCGGCGGCGGTCTCGCCGGCAGCGAGGCGGCGTGGCAGCTCGCACGCGCAGGCGTGCCCGCGATCGTTCACGAGATGCGCCCGGTGCGCGCGACCGAGGCGCACGTCACGGATCGCCTGGCGGAACTCGTCTGCTCCAATTCCTTCCGCTCCGACGATGCCGCCTATAACGCGGTCGGACTCCTCCACGAGGAAATGCGCCGCTGCGACTCGCTCATCCTGAAGGCCGCCGATCGGCACAAGGTGCCGGCGGGAGGTGCGCTCGCCGTCGACCGGGTCGGCTTCGCCGAAGCGGTGCAGAGTGCGCTCGAGCAATCGCCCCTCGTCACGATCGAGCGCGGAGAGGTCGCGACACTCCCGCCCGAGGCCTGGGGCGAGGTCATCGTCGCAACGGGCCCCCTCACCTCGCCCCCACTCGCCAATGCCATCCGCGAATTGACCGGCGAGCGCGAGCTTGCTTTTTTCGATGCGATCGCACCGATCGTCTACAAGGAATCAATCGATTTCGCCGTCGCCTGGTACCAGTCGCGCTACGACAAGGGCGATGGGAGCGACTATATCAACTGCCCGCTCGACCGCGAGCGATATTACGCCTTCGTCGATGCGCTGCTCGCCGGCGAGAAGGCGGATTTTCACGCGTGGGAGAAATCGACGCCCTATTTCGAGGGCTGCCTGCCGATCGAGGTCATGGCCGAGCGCGGGCGTGACACGCTTGCCTTCGGTCCGATGAAGCCGGTCGGCCTGACCGATCCGCGCACGGGCCGCCGGCCCTTCGCGGTCGTGCAGCTCCGCCAGGACAACGCGCTCGGCACGCTTTACAACATCGTCGGTTTCCAGACCAAGCTGAAGCATGGCGAGCAGATGCGCGTTCTGCGAACGATCCCAGGGCTCGAGAAGGCGGAGTTCGCACGCCTCGGCGGGCTTCATCGCAACACCTTCCTCAACGCTCCGAAGCTCCTGGATCGCGAGCTGCGGCTCAAGGCCGCACCGTGGTTGCGCTTTGCCGGTCAAATCACGGGTGTCGAGGGTTACGTCGAAAGTGCGGCAGTCGGCCTGCTCGCCGGCCGCTTCGCGGCCGCCGCACGGATCGGCGAGTCGGCACCACCGCCGCCCAAGACAACGGCACTCGGCGCCCTGCACAATCACATCACCGGTGGTGCGAATGCCGAGACGTTCCAGCCAATGAATGTCAACTTCGGCCTGTTCCCCGAAATCGCCACGCGCGAGCGCGGGCGGGAGCGCAAGCGCGCACTCGCAGAACGCGCACTCGCCGATCTCGCGAAATGGCTCGGCGCGTCGCAAGCCGCGGCGGCGGAGTAACGCGCACATCAATATCGGCCAAGTGCGGACGCCAGCAGCAATCGCAATGGCCGCCATGGCCGTTGCCGCAGTAGGTCGAGGGCAAAGGGATCGTAACCGGCACGGCGCAACTCGGCCAGATAGCCGTCTGCGAGAATGCCGGGGAGCAGTGCGGGCAATGCGGCGCGTGGCAATCCCGCACGGTATCGCCGCGCCAAGGCGAGGTGCCGACGCGCACGGCTGGCGACCGCGCGAACCACGCTGGGCAGCCCGGGGGTGCGGCCGTGCTCGAAGAGTTCGCTCGGATTCACGCCCGCGTCATCCATGAGGTCTTGCGGCAAATAGAGGCGGCGGCGCTGCGCGTGGAATGGAACCGCGCGCAGAAGCCCGACCAACGCCCACGCGATCCCGAGCGGGCGCGACACGGCGTCCGCGTCGGTCGTTTTCGCATCGAGCGCTTCGAGGGCAAGTGCGACAAGGGTCGAGGAGGTGCCTTCGGCGTAGGCTTCAAGGGCGTCCAAAGTCGAAGGAGGTGCGTCTTCGAGATCGAGTTCGCGGGCGTCGATGAGGCGCTCGAAATAGGAGCGGCTCAGCTTTGCGCGGGAGATCAAGTCGGCGAGCGGCCGCGCCACGGCGTGGGCCCTCGCGTTCCCCACATAAATCTCGGCGATCGCCTCGCGCCACCATTGCAGGCGAATTCGACCGATCATGATTTCGCTGACGACTTCCCGAGTCTTCGCGACCTCGAGATTGAAGGCATAGAGCACGCAAAGTGCTTCGCGCAGCTCCGCGTGCGCAAAGAGGGCGGTCATGAAGCGATCCGGATCGTGCCGTTGCACTTCCGCAGCGCAATAAGAGAGTTGGCGTTCCGCCATGGCTACCCGTTTTTGCCCTTCACAAGGCCCGGCTCAAATCTTACCTTTCACCCCTGCGAGACCCGGCGACGGTCCACGCATTCGCCGGCGAGAGAGCGGTGCGGGATATGCGCGCCAAAGTCGAGTTCCTTCGATACAAGCCACGGAAACTTGTGGTAGACACAACCGAACAAATCTGAGGGGAGTGGATTGAAATGGCTGCCTTCTTCTCATCGCTGCAGAAAACCGTCATCGCCGGCTTCGTCCTGGCATTTATCGTGTTCCTCTATTATGCCACGGTGGTTGGCTTCAACGGCGGCGCCTTCTGGCCGTTCCTCTTCCGCTGGCTCCATATCATCAGCGGTGTGATGTGGATCGGCCTGCTTTACTACTTCAACTTCGTCCAGACGCCCGGCATGCCGAAGATTCCGGCAGAACAGAAGCCGGCGATCACCAAGGTGATCGCTCCCTCCGCACTTTTCTGGTTCCGTTGGGGTGCAATGTCCACCATCGCGACGGGATGGATACTCGCGATCCTCAACGGCTATTTCTGGCAAGCCTATACGCTCGACCTCTTCAGCAGCAACGGCTGGTCGACGCGCGTGATTGGCGTCGGCATGTGGCTGGGTACGATCATGTGGTTCAACGTCTGGTTCATCATCTGGCCGAATCAGCAGAAGATACTGGGCCTCGTTTCGGCGGACGACGCCACCAAGGCCCAGGCCGCCAAGGCCGCCGGCATGGCGTCCCGCATCAACACGATGCTCTCGATTCCGATGCTGTTCTGCATGGCGGCGGCATCGCATCTTGCGTAAGTGCGGCACTGACGCGACAATGGAAAACGGGGCCAGCCGTGATAAGGAAGTTTCGGCGGCCCCGTTTCTTTTCGGAACCCCACTCTAGCGGATCGCGATCAAGGCGGCCGCGACGCGCCGCTCCTCCGAGAGAAGGACATTATAGGTTCGGCAAGCGGCCCCCGTGTCCATAAGCTCGAGACCGATGCCGATTTTCTTGAGCGCATTTCTGAGCGGCGATTTGAGCGGGGCCGGCTGGCGCCCGCAGCCGATCAGCAGGATTTCTACCCCCGGCCGCGCATGCGTCACCGCATCGAGGCTTTCGAGCGTCACCTCGGCCAGCGTTGCAACCGGCCACGACAGCGTGCGTTCCGCCAGCACGATGACCGAGCCTTGATGAAGCACGCCGCCGATGCGGAAATGGCCTTCGCCATAGCCTTGGATGAGCTGGCGTCCGGCGGGGATCTCAGGTGTCAAATCCGTCACTGCCGCACCATGGGACGCAGCACGCCCTCACGCGCAAGCGCGCAACTCTCAGCCGGGAGGGACGCCGGCTATTTCCTTTCGGCCCTGGCTATTTCCTTTCGGCAGCGGACTTCGGCTCGTCTTTCTTGTCGTCGCCCGACGCTTTCTCGGCCGGTTCGGGCCGCGTCAGCACCGATTGGATCGTGCCGCGCATGACGCGCACCTTGATGCCGTCCGCGATCTCGACGACGATTTCCTCGCCCTCGGGCGGCTTGGCGACGGTGCCGATGATGCCGCCCCCGGTGACCACTTTGTCGCCGCGGCGGAGTGCCGTCAGCATCGACTTATGGTCCTTCATCTTCTTCTGCTGGGGGCGGATGAGCAGGAAATAGAAGACCACGAAAATGAGCACGAGGGGCGCGACCGACATGATGTCGAAGCCGCCTGTGGCGCCGCCCGCCGCCTGCGCATAGGCCGATGTACTGAACATGCTTGCATCTCTCCTTGCCAGGCTTCCGGGTCAAGTCTCCGGCCGGGCCGTCCCCAACGATATGTCCGCCGAGCCGTGCTGCAGCGCTCCGATTTGGCGGGCCGAACCTTACCCGCTCGGGCGGCCGAGAGCAAACAGCTTTGAAGGTGTCGCTAGTGGTTAGCACCCTGCCATTTGACGGCGCGCGCGCCGACGCCTGAAGCCCGGTCCGATCGGATTAAATCTGGTCGGGCTTTGGAGTTTTTGATTTTGTCGCATTTTCCACGGCAAACCGGTATCCACTTTGCCGGAAAATGCTTTAGGTTTCCCGCCACCTCAGCGGAGTGCCGGTGGAATAATGGCCGACCAGGATCGCGAAACCCTACTCTCCCGCATCGCCGCCGCCCTCGAGCGGCTGGCACCGCCCGAGCCGGCCAAGGCGAAGCTCGACAAAGCCGACGCTTTCGTCTGGCATGCCGACGCCGAATGGCTCGAACCCGTCCCGGACGTGAACCGGGTCGAGCTCGAGCTTCTTCAGGGCATAGCACGCCAGCGGGACATCCTGACCGCCAACACGAAACGCTTCGCCGACGGCCTCCCCGCCAACAACGCACTTCTCTGGGGCGCGCGCGGGATGGGCAAAAGCTCCCTCGTCAAGGCCGTGCACGCGGACATCAACCGGACACGGCCGGGTGCCTTGGCACTCGTCGAGATCCATCGCGAGGACATCCCCTCCCTGCCCCGCCTGCTCGACAAGCTGCGCGGCAGCAAGCGCCGCTTCGTCCTCTTTTGCGACGACCTGTCTTTCGACGGCCAGGATGCGACCTACAAATCCCTCAAGGCGGTACTCGAAGGCGGCATCGAAGGCCGGCCGGAGAACGTCGTGCTCTATGCGACATCGAACCGGCGACACCTCATGCCTCGCGACATGATCGAGAACGAGCGCTCGACCGCGATCAATCCCTCCGAGGCGGTCGAAGAGAAAGTCTCCCTCTCCGACCGGTTCGGCCTCTGGCTCGGTTTCCACCACTGCGACCAGGACACTTATTTCGCGATGGTCGAAGGCTATGCCGACCGATACGGCCTCGACATTCCGCGCGAGCAGCTCCACCACGAAGCCAGCGAATGGTCGATCACGCGTGGTGCCCGCTCGGGCCGGGTCGCGTGGCAATTCATCCAAGACCTCGCCGGCCGGCTGGGCAAACGCCTGGATTAGTGCTGCTGTTCGACTCGAGGAGCGCGAATCCACCCCCCTCCCAACCCTCCCCCTCAAGGGGGGAGGTAGGATTTGATAGGCCGCCCCCCTTGAGGCGGAGGGTTGGGAGGGAGGTTCGATTTCGATCGCTCACTTATTAAGTTCAGCTCACCCCCCACCCGCTCGCTGACGCGCGCGACGTCCCCCTCAGGTGGGGAGGTGGGATTTTGGAAGCCCGCCCCCCTG
>DATDHA010000261.1:0-5236 GCA_036521815.1 Alphaproteobacteria bacterium
CCTGGGGGCCGCCGGCACCCGCGACACCGACGACCTGGCAGCCGGCGACCCCCGGCTGCTGCTCGATGAAAGCCTCGATCTCGGCCGGGTTGACGAGAAACCCGCCGAGGCGGAGCGAATCCCCCATGCGCGCGAGATAGACGAAACCGCCGTCGCCCGTGACGTGACCAAGATCGCCCGTGCGCATGAAACCGTCCGCGGTGAGCGCCTTCGCCGTCGCCTCCTTGTCGTCCCAGTATTCGGCGAAGCGGCTGGGGCCGGCGAGCTCGAGCTCCCCCGCCTCGCCCGGCGGCAAAAGCCTCCCGCTCTCCGGATCGCGTGCACGGCAGGCAGCGCGAGGCGAGACCAGCTTGCCCCCGGCACGGGCGCGCTGCTCCCGAGAGACGGTCTCCGGTTGGCGCGCGAAGAGGGCCTGCACCTCGCTCATGCCGTAAAGACCGACATAGGGGATACCCCGCCTGTCCCCTTCCGCCACGAGGGCCGAGCCCTGCGCGTTGGCGAAGGCCGCATAGCCGCATAGCCTGAGGCTCGCGATTGAAATATTGTCCCGGTCGGCCGCTTCCATGATCCGAAAGAACATCTCGTCGGTGCCGTTCAAGTGCGTAACGCGGTGCCGGGCAATCAGCCGTGCCGCCTCCGCGCCATCGAAAACCGGCAGCATGATCATGGGCCGGCCGGCGGCGAGCGTGGCCATCGCTTGGCAAAAGCCGAATACGCCGCAGAAGGGCAGCGCCTGCAGCATGACCGTGTCGGGGCCAGCGTATCCGAAGCCGGGGGCAACGTCGCGGGCGTGGGCCGTGATCGAGCCGTGCGTGTGCAAAACGAACTTGGGCGCGCGCGTGGTGCCGGAGGTCGTGAAGAGGACCGATGGCGTACTTGCGTCGATTGCCGCAGCCCCATTGCGTGCGGGGCCGTCTTCGAGAGCGCTATAGCGAACCGTGCGGCACCCGGCAATGCTCTCGGGTACCGGTTCGCCTTCGTCATAGACGATAACGGTGCCAAGTGTCGAGCGGACATCGGCGGGCACGTCGGCCAGGATGCCCGCGAAATCGATGCCCTTGAAGCCGGGCCAAAGTGCGAGAGCCTTCGCACTGGAGCGCCCGAGGATATCGGCGATCTCGTGGGCGCGAAAGCGCGTATTGACCGCGACGACGAGGAGGCCGAGCCGGGCCGCGGCGAGAAAAAGAACGAGCCAGGCGGCCACGTTCGGCAGCCACACCGCGAGACGGTCGCCGCGGACGAGGCCGAGGCGCGCAAGTCCTGCCGCCGTGCGAGTGATCTTGGACTCGAGCTCGGCATAGCCGATCGCCCTCTCCCGGTAAAGGATCGCGGGATCGTTCGCTTGGCCGGAGGGGAGTGTTGTGAGAGTTTCGGCGGCGGGGGCGGTTTTGGTCATTGCGCGTGCTCGTTCGATCGAGTCGGAAAGTAACGCACCGTAAGCGACTTGTCCCGCGCCATGTCCTCGAAATTGGGCTCGTAATAGGTGAGCACCACGGTCGTCGTCGGAAAGGTCCAGCGGTCGACGACGCGGAACCAGGGAATATCGCTCGTGTAATCCGTCTTCCGCTCGCTCCGGCTGGGCGGCCCAAGCGTCGCCTCCAGCGCATGCCGGGTTTGCGCGTAGCTTGCGTAAGGCGGGGTCCCGCCGGTGAACGTCAAGAGGACTTGCACGAGCCGCTGGTTGCGCTCGTCCATTTGAAAGACCGCGGTGAATCGCGCTGGGCCGAGCCATACGGGATTGATGACGGCTGTGCCGACGCTGTCCTTATATTGGAGCCCCTCGGAAAGCTTGCGCAAGCGCTGGCCGAACGTCTTGCCGAGGTCCTCCGTCGTCATCCCCCAGCGCGCACGCCCCCACCCCGGCAAGTCGGCGGGCGCTGCCCCGGCAAGGAACGCAACAGCGAAAGCCGCCGATAAAATTGCCAGGGGCCGACGCCCATGGCACCGCGCGCGCATCAGATGAAGCGCGGCTCGTAATCGTCGACCATATGGTAGGGCTTTGGCCACGGAAGATGATAACCCTGTTTGGTCGCCATGTGGCGTGTCCAATAGGGGTCGTAAAGGTGGGCGCGGGCGAGCACGCATAGATCGGCTCTGCCGGCGGCGAGCACGCTGTTGACGTCCTCGAAGGTCGAGATGTTGCCTACCGTCATGGTCGGGATGCCGGCTTCGAGGCGTACGCGATCCGAGAACGGCGTCTGGAAGAGGCGGCCATAGACGGGTTTCTGGTCGGGGACGACCTGCCCCGCGGACACGTCGACGATGTCGCAGCCATGCGCCTTGAGATGCGCGCCGAGCGTCACCGCGTCGGCACCGTCGAAACCTCCGCGCACCCAGTCGGTCGCCGAAATGCGCACCGAGATCGGCTTCTCCGCCGGCCAAACCTGGCGCACGGCGTCGAAGATTTCGAGCGGGTAGCGCATGCGGTTCTCAATACCGCCGCCATACGCGTCGTTGCGCTGGTTCGTGAGGGGAGAGAGGAACGACGAGAGAAGATAGCCGTGCGCGAAGTGAAGCTCGATCAAATCGAAGCCGGCCTCTTCGGCCATCGCCGCCGCGCGCACGAAGTCGTCCCGCACCTTGTCCATGTCGGCGCGGGTCATTTCCCGCGGCACCTGGCTGTTGCCGAAATAGGGAATCGGGGAGGGTGCGATGATCGGCCAATTGCCGTCCTCGAGCGGCTCGTCATAACCCTCCCAGCCGACTTTGGTCGATCCCTTTCGGCCGGCATGGGCCAATTGCATGCCGATCTTGGCGAAGCTGTGCTTGTGCACGAACGCCACCACCCGGCGCCAGGCGGCGACGTGCTCGGGCTTGTAGAGGCCCGCACAGCCTGGCGTGATCCGTGCCTCGGCACTCACGTCGGTCATCTCGGTGATGATGAGTCCCGCCCCGCTCAGCGCACGGCTGCCGAGGTGTACGAGATGCCAATCGTCGATCAAGCCGTCTTGGGCTGAATATTGGCACATGGGCGAAACGACGACGCGGTTCTGGAGGACCATGTCGCGCAGCTTGATCGGCGTGAACATCGGCGGTGGCGTGTCGACCGGCGCATTGACGCCCGATTGGTTTGCCGCCTTTTCGGCGAACCAGCGATCGACCTTGCCGACGAACTCGGGGTCGCGCAGCTTGAGATTCTCGTGGCTGATGCGAAGGGAACGCGTGAGCAGGCTGAAGGCGAATTGAAGCGGCTCAAGCGTGCGGTAGTAGCGCTCGGTTTCCTCGAACCATTTGAGGCTCACGAGGGCAGCACGCTGCACGGCCTCGACTTCCGGCCGGTGCTTGGCCTCGTAGCTCGCAAGTGCCGCCCTCACGTCGCCGGGATGGGTGACCATCGCCTCCCTGAGCGAGATCGCGTCTTCCATCGCGAGCTTGGTTCCGGAGCCGATCGAGAAATGCGCCGTATGCACGGCGTCGCCGATCAGGACGACGTTGTCGAAATGCCAGTGTCCATTGCGCACGTTCGGGAAATTGCGCCAGATCGAGCGGTTCTTGAGCAGTCGATGGCCATCGAGCTCATCCTTGAAGAGAGCCTCGCAATAGGTGATCGCCGCATCCTCGTCATTGGGATCGAGGCCGGAATTCGCGAACGTCTCGTCGGTGCATTCGACAATGAAGGTCGCCTGGCCAGCCTCATACTGATAGGCATGCACCCGCCAGAGTCCGTGGGCGTTCTCCTTGAAGATGAAGGTGAAGGCGGGAAAGCGGTAGCTCGTCCCGAGCCAGATGAAACGGTTCGGCCGGAAATCGAGTTCCGGCTCGAACCTCTTCTCGTACTTCTTGCGGATTGTCGAATTGACGCCGTCCGCGGCGACAATGAGATCGCAGTCGGCGAAGGATTCCGCGCCGTCGAATTCGTGCTCGAAGGCGAGCATGACGCCAAGTGCTCGTGCGCGTTCCTGCAGGACGTTGAGCAGCGCCTTGCGCGAGCAGCCGCAAAATCCGTGCCCGGTCGAGCGCCAAACCTCACCCTTTACGTGGACATGGATGTCATCCCAATGGGCGAGATGGCGCTGGATGCCCGCATAGCTTTCGGCGTCCGCATCGCCGAGGTTGGCGAGGGTCGCATCCGAGAACACGACCCCGAAGCCAAACGTGTCGTCGGGACGGTTGCGCTCATAGACCGTGATTTCGGCATCGGGCCGCGATTTCTTCATCAGGATGGCGAAGTAGAGGCCGCCCGGCCCACCGCCCAAGCAAGCGATCTTCATCGGCCTAGCTCGCTTTCGACTTGGCGCGCTCGAGCTCCTGCTGGCGCAGCCTGAAGCGCTGCACCTTGCCGGTCTCCGTGCGCGGCAGCATCTCCACGAACTCGATCGCGCGAGGGTATTTGTAAGGGGCGATCTCGGCCTTGACGAAATCCTGCAGTTCCTTGACGGTCGCCGCATTCGCCTCGCCTGGATGACGTGCGACGACGAAAGCCTTGACAACGAAACCGCGCTCGGCGTCGGGGCTCGCGACGACGGCGCATTCGCGCACCTTCGGATGATCGAGCAGCACCGCTTCGACCTCGGGCCCCGAGATGTTGTAGCCCGCGGAAACGATCATGTCGTCGGCGCGCGCCTGGTAATGGAAGTATCCGTCCTCGTCCCGCGCGTAGATGTCGCCGGGAAAGTTCCAACCGTGCCGCACATACGCACGCTGGCGCGCGGGATCGCCGAGATAGCGGCAGCCCGTCGGCCCGCGCACGGCGAGATTGCCGAACTTGCCGGGTGGGAGGACGTTGCCATCGTCGTCCATGACCTGGGCTTGGTAGCCGGCGATGGCCTTCCCCGTAGCACCCGGCTTGATTTGGTCCCCCGACGCCGAGACGAAGATGTGAAGCATTTCGGTCGATCCGAGACCATCGATGATCTTGATGCCGGTCGCGTGGCACCAGCCCTCGAAGGTCGGCAGCGCCAGGGTCTCGCCCGCGGAGACGCATTTGCGCAGACTAGAGAGATCGTACTTCGCCGCAAGCTCCGTCATCGCGCGATAGCCGGTCGGTGCCGTGTAAAGTGCCGTGACACGGTAGCGCTGGATCGTCTCGAGGATCGCATCGGGCGAGAACTTCTCCAAGAGCACTGTCCCTGCGCCGAAGCGCATGGGAAAGCAAAGTACGGCACCAAGGCCGAAGGTGAAGGCGAGCGGGGGCGAGCCCGTGTAGATATCGTCCGGCGATCCTTTGAAGACGTAGCGCGGAAAGCAATCGCACATCGCCATCACGTCGCGATGGAAATGCATGGTGCCCTTGGGC
>DATDHA010000262.1:0-3678 GCA_036521815.1 Alphaproteobacteria bacterium
GGTGAAGCTCGATGCGGAAGCCCGGATTGAAGGTGCGGTCGATCATGCGTTGGCCATGGATCTCGAGAATGCGCGATCCCGCGAAGCCGCCCATGAGTGCCTGGCGAACCTTGGCGGGGTCAGCCCCGGCTTTCGACGCGAAAACGAGCGCTTCGCCGATAGCCTCGATCGTGAGTGCGACGACGATCTGGTTCGCGACCTTGCAGGTCTGGCCGTCGCCGTTGGCACTGCCCACGTGGGTGATCGATTTTCCCATGAGCTCGAACAGCGGTTTCGCGCGCGCGAATGCGTTCTCGGGTCCGCCGACCATGATGGTCAGGGCCGCGTTCTTGGCGCCGACTTCACCGCCCGAGACCGGGGCGTCGAGATAGTCGCAGCCTTTTTCACCGATCCGTTTGGCGAATTCGCGTGTCGCGGTCGGCGAGATCGAGCTCATGTCGATGACGAGCTTGCCTTTGCTCAGCCCCTCCGCGACGCCGCCAGCACCGAATAGGACACGCTCCACGTCCGGCGTGTCGGGCACCATGACGATGACGATCTCCGCACGCTCCGCCACTTCCTTGGCGGATGCGCACGCCGCCGCACCACCCTCGACGATCTCGCGCGGCAACTCGCTCCTGTGCTTGACGACGGCGAGCTTATGCCCCGCCTTTTGCAGATGCCCGGCCATCGGCCGTCCCATGATGCCGACCCCGATGAAACCCACTTGGGTCATAGTCGTTCCTCCACCCTATTCAATTGAAGTCGGCTATTTGGCGCCAAGATAGCTCTTGGCCCAGGCGAGCCCGGCGACCGTATCGGCCGCGGGACGGTACTCGCAGCCGACCCATCCCTGATAGCCCACGTTGTCCATGAAGCCGAGCAGGAAATGGTAGTTGATCTCTCCCGTCCCCGGCTCGTGCCGGCCTGGCGTGTCGGCGATCTGGATATGGCCGATGACGCCGAGGTTCTTCTCGAGGGTGTGGGCAAGGTCACCCTCCATGATCTGCGCGTGATAGATGTCGTATTGGAGGCGCAAATTGGCCGCCCCCACGGCACCGATGACGGCGAGCGCTTGGGTTGAGGTGCAGAGATAGTAGCCGGGGATGTCGCGCGTGTTGATCGGTTCGATCAAAACGGTCAGGCCGGCCTTGGCGGCCTCCGCACTCGCATATTTGAGATTGCTCACATAAATCTCGCGCAGGCGTGCTGGATGTACGCCCGAAGGGGCGACACCCGCCATCGCGTGGATGCGCGGGCACTTGAGCGCCTTCGCGTATTCGATGGCGCGCGCCACCCCCTCTTTGAATTCGGAAATCCGGTCGGGCAGGATCGTCATGCCGCGCTCGCCCTTGTCCCAATCGCCGGGCGGAAGGTTGAAGAGGACCTGTTGAAGCCCATAGCGTTCGAGCCGCCCGGCAATTTCGGCTGCCGGATACGCGTAAGGGAATAGATATTCGACCGCCTTGAAGCCCGCCTTGGCGGCCGCCTCGAAGCGGGCGAGGAAATCCACCTCGTTGAACATCATGCTGAGATTGGCGGCAAGCTTTGGCATGGTCGAAGGCCCTTCATCCTTTGGGTGCTGCCGGGGCGACGCGAACGAGCGACCGTGGATGCTGAGAGTCATAGACGCAGGCCGAAAGAAATGCACGCGGTCAAATCGCATGTCGTCGACGCCCTACCGGGGAGAGGGCTACGGCCACGAATCCCCCTTCTTGGAAAAAGGCCTGCGAGGCCCGGCGAGAAGGTGCTGTCGCCTCCCGCCGATTGCTTGGGCAAAACGAAGCGATTACAGTCCGGAATCAAAAGCCATTGGGGGGAGCGCATGGCAGACAACCTTACGGTATTGCCGCGCCGGCGCGGCCGGACTCCGCGCCGAGCACCGGGCGAGGGAACCGGCCACGTCCAATCGCTCACGCGCGGCTTGACCCTCCTCCAGCGGCTTTCGGAGGAACGCTACGGCATCTCCTTGACGGATTTGGCGCAACGCGTGGGCTTAGCCCCGTCGACAACGCATCGCCTCCTCAAAAGCCTCGAGAAGATGAAGTTCGTCCATCAGGACGAGGAGCGGGGACTTTGGTACGTCGGCGTCAAGGCGTTCTCCGTCGGGACGGCGTTCCTGCGCGATCGGGACTTCGTGACCGTGGCGCGCCGCTTCATGCGCCGCTTGATGGAGGAATCGAGCGAGTCGGTGAACCTCGCCATGCTCGATGCGGGTGAGGTGATCTTCCTCTCGCAGGTCGAATGCCGGCAAATGATGCGCGCCTTGGCGCCACCCGGCGGGCGCATCGGTGCGCACTGCTCCGGCGTGGGCAAAGCGCTTCTCTCCGCCCTTTCGGATTCGGAGGTGAGTGCGATCCTGCACCGGCGCGGGCTTCCCCGCCTCACCGCCAACACGATCGACACACCCCAGCGCCTCAAGGAGGAACTCGTGACGACGCGCGAGCGCGGCTATGCGCTCGACGACGAAGAGCAAGCGGTCGGCTTGCGCTGCGTCGCTGCGGCGGTCCTCGACGAGTATGGCGAGCCGCTTGCCGCCATTTCGCTCTCGGGCCCCAAGGCGAGGATCACCGACGACCGCATCCCCACACTCGGCGCCCTCGTGAAGCGCGTTGCCGCTGAAATCACCGCAGCCCTGGGCGGCAGAGCGCCCGCCTCAGAGTAGCGGGTCGATCACTTCGCGCGTTTCCTTTGACGCAACCACGGGCACGATCTCGAAATCGATCAAATCGCCCCAGAACAGGCACCATTGCTGCAGGAGGCGCGCGTCGTCGCACTCCATGATCTGGAAGCAGCGGTCGAAGTTGGGCTCGATCCAGCTCCCGACGTACTTCAAGCCCTCCGGCGCGCCGCGGCCCCGTTCGTGGAAGCGGCGATAGACCGTCTTGCCGTCGCAGTTCTTGAAGCGCTCGATCACCATGAACAGCATGCTGGATCTCCTTCTCCGGTCGTTGCCCGAATGTTTGGCGCTCAGGCCCCCGCGAACGTCTCCGCCGGTGCTGCCTGGCGCCGGCGTGCCTCGTTGTAATGGTCGAGCACGAAGGCCAGGTGCTTGCGCATCGCCTGTGCCGCGGCTTCCGGGTTGCGGCTGCGGATGGCTTCGACCACTGCGCGATGTTGCGTGTTCACCATGAGATCGTCGTCGGGGGCGGAGAAGAGCTGGTAGCGGTGATACTCGAGCATCGTCGTGAGGATGTCGCGGATCACCGAGAGGAGATGCATGTAGACGGCACTGTGGCTGGCCTGTGCGACGGCGAGGTGAAAGCGCACATCGTCCTCGGCCTTGTAGGCATGCGCGCGCTGGGCGTCGTTCATCGCGGCGAGGAGCCGGTCGAGGTGCTGGAGGTCGTCCGCCGTCGCATGTTCGGCCGCCCGCCGCGCCGCCCAAACCTCGAGGATGGCGCGGATCTCCGCAAGTTCGTGAAGATTCTCGAGGTTCGCGCGCAAGAGCTCGGTCAATGGCCGGTCGAGCTCGACCGCGGACGACTTCACTCTCGTGCCCCCACCCTGCACCGAGCTCACGAGCCCTTGTGCCTTGAGCTGCTGAAGGGCCGCGCGCACCGATACCCGGCTCACCCCCATGCGCACCGCCAGTTCACGCTCGCCCGGCAGACGCTGGCCCGGCACGAGCTGACCCGTCGAGATGAGGCGCACGATCTCCTCGGCAACCCGATCGGAGACCCGCTGGGGGGCGATGCG
>DATDHA010000263.1:0-2068 GCA_036521815.1 Alphaproteobacteria bacterium
GTCGTCGGCTGGGTTGCCGGCCTCGTCAACGCCTTCCCCGACGAATCGGTCCAGCTTTTCAAGCTCTCGGCGGCCGGCCGCTACAAGGAGGCGTTGCCGCTCTACCGCTGGTTCATGCCGATTCTGCACCTCGACTGCCACACCAAGCTCGTGCAGTACATCAAGTTCGCGCAGGCGTTGGCTGGGCTTGGTTCGGAGACGGTACGCGCACCTCGCTTGAAGCTCGAGGGCGAGGAACGCGCCCGTATCGGTGCCACGATCCGTGCCGCACTCGAAAGCCGCCCGAAGCTCGCAGCCGAGTGAGTCCAAAAAGGGGTTTCGAACGGGCCAGGGGTGGGGGCGCTTTGCCCCCACCTCGCGCTACCGGCACGACCCTCGCCGCCCGTGCCAATCAGACGAGCTGGAAGCCATGCTTGTAGGGGTCGCGGTCGTCGATGAAGATCGTGTTGTAACCGGTGACGCGCGCCCACCCTTCGATCGAGGGAACGATGGCCTCGTAATTCCCGGCTTTCGTCCGCGCCTCGATGCGTCCGCGGAAGAGACTTCCGATGATGCTCTCATGCACGAACTCGTCGCCGGGGCCGAGCTCACCCCGCGCGGCCATCTGGGCCATGCGCGCAGAGGTGCCGGTGCCGCAGGGGGACCGATCGATCGCCTTGTCACCGTAGAAGACCGCGTTGCGCGCATCGGCGTCGGGATGCTTGGGCTTGCCCGTCCACAGCACGTGGGAGCAGCCGCGGATCGTCGAATTCTCGGGGTGGACGAATTCATAGCTTGCATTGATCGATTTGCGAAGCAAAGGCGACAGCCGAAGAATTTCGCCCGGCGCAAGGTCGGCCATGTCCCGATAGCCCTTTTGCGGCTCGACGATTGCGTAGAAATTGCCCCCATACGCGACGTCCACCTTGATCGGGCCGAGGCCGTCGCACTCGACTTCAAGGCCCGTCGAATGGAGGAAGGAGGGGACATTGGTGAGGCGCACCGATTCGACATAGGGTCCGTTCTGCGTGTATTTCGCGAGCACCAGGCCCGCCGGCGTCTCGAGCCTGAGCTCACCGGGCGTCTTCGGCATTACGAGTCCGCGCTCAAGCGCCACCGTGACGGTCCCGATCGTGCCGTGGCCACACATGGGCAGGCAGCCGCTCGTCTCGATAAAGAGGATGCCGACGTCGCAGTCGTCACGCGTCGGCGGATAAAGGATGCTTCCCGACATCATATCGTGGCCGCGCGGCTCGAACATGAGGCCGGTGCGTATCCAATCAAATTCCTTGACGAAGTGCTGCCGCCGCTCGCTCATGGAAGCGCCTTTGAGCTGCGGCCCGCCGCCAGCCACGACCCGGACCGGATTGCCGCAGGTATGGGCGTCGACGCAGAAGAAAGTATGAGTTGCCATGAATGCTATGTACGACAGGGCGGCCGCATGCGCAACAGCACCCGGAGCGCTTATGATTTCAGTGGCGATCTCACGGGCGATCTCAATGGCTTGCTTGCCGCCTTCGGGATAACGCACTCGTCATGAGCAAAAACACTGGCCAGGCAATCCGCCGCGTCGCGGTCATCGGCGCGGGGATCATCGGGATGAGCGCTGCGCGCTATATTCAGCGCGACGGCGCCCATGTCACGGTCGTCGATCCGCTCCCACCGGGCAAGGGGACTTCATTCGGCAATGCCGGTGGAATCGCGGTAACCGAGGTGGTCCCGCTTTCCGTGCCGGGGACCCTCGCACGCGTGCCGAGATGGCTCCTGGACCCCCTCGGGCCTTTGACGATACGCTGGTCGTATCTGCCGAGATTGACACCTTGGCTCTGGCGTTTCTGGCGTGCAGGCACGCGCAAGCGCGTCGAGGCCGCGTCGGAAGCGCTCGCGAGCCTTCTTGCCAGCACCTATGACGACTACGAACCACTGCTCCTCGAGGCCGGGATCCGCGACCTCCTCCACCGCCAGGGCTGCATCTCGCTCTATCGCAGCAAGACAGCACTCGAACACGACTCACTCGAATGGGAGATCAAGCGCGAGCGCGGCATCCGGGTCGAGCGTCTCGGTCCCAACGAGATACGCCAAATGGAGC
>DATDHA010000264.1:0-1711 GCA_036521815.1 Alphaproteobacteria bacterium
ATCGGCGCATCCGCGCGCGGCCACCGATAGAGGCTGCGCTCGACGACGTTCTTGAGTTCGCGCACATTGCCGGGCCAGCGATATGCCATGAGCCGCGCAAGTGCGGCCGCGGTGAATCCCTGAAACACCTCGCGGCCCAATTCGCGCGTCATGCCGCGCGCGAAATGCTCGGCAAGCAACGAGATGTCCTCGGCGCGCTCACGCAATGGCGGGACGGTGACGACGTCGAAGGCCAGCCGGTCGAGGAGATCGCTGCGGAAGCGGCCGCCTTCGGCGAGCGCCGGCAGATCGACGTTGGTGGCGGCGATGACGCGCACATCGACGTGGTGCACCTCGTTGCCGCCGACGCGCTCGAAGCTGCCGTATTCGATGACGCGCAGGATCTTCTCCTGCACGGCGAGCGAAGCGGTGGCGATCTCGTCGAGGAACAGGGTGCCGCC
Source organism: Alphaproteobacteria bacterium (assembly GCA_036521815.1). Lineage (GTDB taxonomy): Bacteria > Pseudomonadota > Alphaproteobacteria > JACZXZ01 > JACZXZ01 > DATDHA01. The sequence continues at coordinate 441 of DATDHA010000264.1, forward strand.
ATCGGCGATCTCAAAGCGCGAGAGGCGGCGGCGCGTGGCGCCCGTAAAGGCGCCTGCCTCATGGCCGAAGAGCTCGCTGTCGAGCAGGCTTTCGGCGAGCGTTGCGCAATTGAGCTTGACGACAGGTTTGTCCCAACGCGGCGAGAGATAGGTGAGCCGCGCCGCGACCAACTCCTTGCCGGTGCCGCGCTCGCCCACCACCAACGCCGGCCGGTCGAGTGCCGCCAGTTGCGAGACCTGGGCCAACGCGGCGCGGAAGGCGGGTGCCTCGCCCACCAGCGGCGGCAAATCGCGGTCTGTCCTGGGAGAAAACACTAGACTTGGTCAGATCTACCAACTTTTGGCGTGTATCATCTAGACTAAGCGCCGCACCGCTGCAAGCGCCGAACGAGCATTCGCGCGTTTTCAATGGCTTAGACTTCGCCAAGCGGACTGGCACGGAGCTTGCCTAGGAGGGTGGGAACGGGGCGGCCGTCGCCCCGGCAGCAAGGATGACCCGCATGGGGATTTTTTCCCGCCTCGCCGACATCGTGAACTCCAACATCAACGCCATCCTCGACCGCGCCGAGGATCCGGAGAAGATCATCCGCCTCATCATCCAGGAGATGGAAGATACGCTGGTCGAGGTGCGCTCCTCGGCCGTGCGCACCATCGCTGAGAAGAAGGAGATCGAGCGCCGTGTCGCCGCGCTCGAGCGCGAGCATGAGGAATGGCAGCGCCGCGCCGAGCTCGCGATCACCAAGGGACGTGAAGACCTCGCCAAGGGTGCGCTCCTCGCCAAGGCGCGCGTCGTCGAGGCGCTCTCGACGCTGCAGCATCAGCGCCAGCAGATCGAGGATGCACTCGCCAAGCAGAACGAGGACATCGCCAAGCTGCAGGCCAAGCTCGCCGACGCCAAGATGCGCGAGAAGACGATCGCCGCGCGACAGAAGACTGCCGTCAACCGGATCAAGCTGCGCACGCACCTCTATGACGAGCGCATCACCGATGCCTTTGCCCGCTTCGAGCACGTCGAGCGTGCGCTCGACGAGATGGAGGGCAAGGTCGAGGCCTTTGATCTCGGCCGCTAGACGACCCTCGCGGACGAACTCGCAGGGCTTGAGGCGGAGAGCGGCGTCGAGGAGGAGCTGAAGGCGCTGAAGGCGCGACTCGGCAACCGCATCCACCCCGAAACCGCCCCTTAGCGAAGGCCCTACGCCATGACGCCGCCACTGGGGGTCTTCCTCTTCGTCCCGACCATTCTCTTCCTCGTCGTCGTCGCGCCCACCTGG
>DATDHA010000265.1:0-5207 GCA_036521815.1 Alphaproteobacteria bacterium
AAATGCGCTGGTTTTCAGAATTTCCATGCATGGCGCTCACGCCGCAGCTGTCGCCCAATTCGCCGCGCGGTTGACGAAAATCGTCAGCCGCAATCAGCGGCCACCCGCGTCCCGGACCGAATGCATTTTTGAGCAAGGACAATCTCTATGTCCCCGGTCCCACGATTACTCTCGTCACGAGGGCTGTGCGTACCAAAAATCCTGTCAGATGCAGAATTGGCCGAATTTCTCCGGTGTTGGACTCGGCGTCGTGCCCCGTAGAAACACTAACAAACACTAACATCCCGGGATTTTCGCTTCGATGAGGCGCATTTGCTGGTGACGATCGCTCATTTGTCCTCTCGGGCTTCCGGCGGCACGACCTCTGGGCCGCCTTCACGGCGCGCCCGCACATAGACGGGGCCGAACGGCCGATCCTGGCGCATCTGGACTTTGCCCGCCCGCGTGAGCTCAAGGCTCGCGGCGAAGGTCGAGGCCACCGCGGAGCGCAAGATGAGGGCGCCGCGCAGATTGGCGGGAAGGAAGTTCATCAGTGTCTGCCATTTGGGCGTCCGGCCGAGCATCTCGCGCAGACGAATTAGCGCGTCGTCCATCGAATAAAGCTTGGTGGGTGCGATATGAAGGGTGGTGCCCGCCTGCCGCTTGTGATGGTCGGCGTAGCCGCGCAGGAGATCGTAAAGCGAGAGCTCGAAATAGGGCCTCTTGACGATCTCGGGCCGCTCGGGCTCGCCGCGCCGGTGGCAATCGATGCCGAGTTGCGGGCGTGCCAGGAGCCTGATCCCCGCCTCGCGCATCGCTTCGAGACGCTGGAGCTGGAAGCGAAGTGCCGCCGCCATTTCGGCTCCGCTCGGCTCTTCCTCCTCGGCCGATTGTTGCGGCAGCAAGAGCCGCGACTTGAGATAGACGAGCCACGCCGCCATCACGAGGTAGTCGGCGGCTATCTCGAGGCGCAGGTCGTGGGCGCGCTGAATAAAGGACAAATACTGCTCGGCGAGTTTGAGGATCGAAATGCGGACGAGATCGACCTTCTGCACGCGCGCAAGCTCGAGCAGCACGTCGAGCGGCCCCTCGTAGCCGTCAAGATCGAGGATGAGCTGCTCGTGCGGAAGGACCGCGGGTGCCGCCTCGAAATTTTCTTCGATGCTCATTCGCTCGCGACCCGCTGCCTCAGATTTCCGTCATGTCGTAGGTGCCGGCCAGCCAGCGCACGGCGCGGTAGAGAGAATTGGCCGGCTCGCTCGGCAGTCAGTGTAGCACATTGAGATCGACGCCCGCGTGCCGGCTCCTCGCGTGAAGTGCGATCGCCACTGGAAGTATCGCCGCCCGAGCCTGGCCGGCCGCGACGACGCAGGTATAGTGCTCCCCGACCCGATCCAGGGCGAGCACGACGAGCACGGGAAGGCAACGGCACCGGAGATCGAAGATGAGAGACTTGGCGGCAGAGCGAGCGAGGCTAGAGCAAACGCGTTGGGAAGTGCGAATGCTGACCGTGGCGGGGCTGCGGGACAACCTCAGCCCGGAGCAGCGGGAGAACTACCGGAGCTTGGAGCAGTCGGCGCGCGCGGAGGCGAGGCTGAGGCAGGCGGCGCTGGACTACTACGAGAGCCAGCAGCCGAAATCGGCCGGCCCGCCGCAGGCATAGCATCGGTATGGTGTAGCAAACGCCACTCACATTGGCGCTGCCATGCTTCATCAATTCGGCGCGCTCCAAACCACGCCAAGTTTACCGTTGAAATCGATCAGCGCCCATGCCGCCGGCGTTGCCAAGAACCCGTCGGGCAACTCAAGACGGCCAACGATCAAATTCGGGAAAAGCTCGGAAAGATGCGTGGCTGCCGCGAGCAGTAATGGGCCATGGATCAGGACGACGTGCGTGGCCCCGAGCTTACCCCTTGCTTCGGCAAAGGCGGCCTCGCTGAGGTCCACGTCGATCGAAAGCCTCATATGCCCCCCGTGCTCATTATGGTCGCGGCGAGCGTTGCGCGGTCTTAGCTCGTCGCGCACCGCACCGGGATCGAGCCCGGCGAGACTGCACACTTCGACGAAATCGGCGCCGCCTCGGAGGACCCACTCGCGGGCTTGCCTCGCCATGCCGGCTTTGAACTCTGAGCCGTTCTGCTCGATCGTGTTGCCGACCGCATCGTCGAGGACGCGGAGCAAAACAAGCTAGATCGGACGAGTGTAGCACCCACAGCCGACGCGGTCACACCGCGACAAAATACCCTGTCCGATTCGACACCGCCACGCCGCGGGCATAGCATCGCGCGCATGCCTCTCGCAAAGCACCCGACCAGTAAGCCCGCGCCGCCGCGCTTCCCCGAGGATTTCTCTCGCTGTCCGAACTGCCTCGCGTGCCATCCTGACGACACATTCAAGCGCCATGGTGGCTGCCCGGATTGCGATTGGAAGATCCCGAAGGAGAGCCAATGATGGCCGAGCTTTCCGACAGCCTGCGTGCGCGTATCGCGGACGAGTACGCGAAGGGCTGCAGCATCGAGATGGTCGGGCGACTCCTTAATCTCTCGTACAACCAGGTGCGCGACATATTGCATGCGCTGGAGTGTCCGATCCACGGGCGCGGAGGTGGTACGCGGCGCGTCAAGGCCGAATGGGCGTCCTACGGCGGGCGGTGGGAAAGCCGTCTACCGAGCCGGAAGGAGGATGAGCTCGCCGCTCTTTACGGTAGTCAGCAATACGCCGACGACCCGCACGCCTGTGTGGCCGAGCCGCGCTTTCGCTGGGTCCCGGCGAACGGGAGGGCGATAGCGTGACCGAGGCAAAGTCTATCGACGAGGTGAAGGACATTCGCGACAAGGCGGAGGCGACGCGCGCCTATGCTCGACAGGCCAATAATCGCGCGCCTGAAGTCGACGCCGCTGAGATTCGCATGCGCGCCCAGCGTCAGGCGCGCGCGTTCGAGCTCGCCATCGATCGCTTCCTGGATCTTGACGACGACACCGACTGGCGATTGATACACGGCAGCATTTTGCGTGCCGGCGCCGGCGCTATCGTTTGCCGGCGGACTCAAATTTCCCTGGCGATGACCGGATCTGCGCGCTCTTCCGGATCGGGCCTGTCAGCCGGCGCTTTCGCGATTCCTTTTACGAGCGCTCGAACGACGCGGGCTTTGATGGAAAGCTCGATCACCTCCCCGATCACGGGCGGGCGCCGCGGCGACGTCCACGCATCGTCAGCCGCGCGCTCGCCGCTCTTCAAAATCAGCACCACGCGGTAGGGCATAACACCCATTTCGCATTCGGCCGCATCCGACCACGCATTATTGCGATTCACACGAGGCCATAGCGGTCGCCACCTACGCGCCGGATGAGGCAGCAGAGATGTTTCTCAAGGCCAAGCACTTCGGACCGTGGCGTGCGGGTCTCTTTCGAAGACAATGGCAAGACCGTAGTCGGGCGCCTTCGCACGATTGATCCGTCCGACTGGAAGGCCCGCGGGACTTGCCCGAGAATCTATGCCGTGCTGAGCCCCGGAAAATAGAAAAGCTCCGCCGAGCGAGGCGGATTCGACGCCGCCGCATTGCAAGAGTATCGTCTCTCCCAACCGAGAGCGTGGCAGGCGACGATGGTCCCCTCGATCTAGGAATACGAAATGAATCTCGATCCGCGTGCGCGTGCAGAGCTGGAGAAGCGTGGCCCAAAAAAGGTCCGCGCGATGCTTGATTCCCATGCGGCTGGCGGTGGCGACAGGCTCTTCATCCGACTTGGAATTATGGATTGCCCCGATCCGAGGCCCTTCGACGTCGAAATTTGGCTTCACGAAAAGGAAAAAGAATTGGAAGCGGACAAGCTTTCTGCGAACCGCCATGAGGAGCAGGTCACGGAGGCGCGCAAGGCGACCTATTGGGCGAGAGCCGCGTTCTGGGCCGCACTTGTCGCCGCACTCGCAGTGATCGCCCTCGGCATTCTCGACCATCTTCCCAAACGGAGCTGACAGAGCGCGCTAAAGAAAAGCCCCGCCGGAGCGGGGCAGTCCGACTAGGGAGAAAACTAGTCAGCGAGCGCATTGTAGCACGCCCGTCCGGCGCGGTCACGCCTGGCCCAGGTGCCGTGTGCGATTCGACTCCGCAGCCGCACGGGCGTAGCGTCGCGGGGTCACTCGCCATGAGGCAAATGCGGTGTACCGTGTGAGATTGAGGCTGAAAAACGGGGCCCATATCGAGACAGGCCCGAGGCCCGGCATCACGCCGAAATTGGGAAGTCCGATCGAGCTCTCCTACCGGGGCCGGCTCTACCGCGGACGCGTCACGAATGTCGCTTCCATGATGCCGCAGCCGCCGCGCTCTGAAGCGGTCGACATGGTCCGCGCCGAGGAACACTGATGACGCCAGGGGCGTCCCCCAAAAGAAAAGCCCCGCCGGAGCGGGGTTCGAGAGGGCGCGACCGGATGAAAGACGGAGGCGAATATGCAGATAGGTCTCAATCGATCTTGACCACTTTGGCGCCGAGATCCGCGAGGATGAGCGTTGCGTAAGGGCCGGGGACGTATTAGCTCAAGTCGAGGACGCGCACGCCCTCGAGGAAATGCTGGACCATGTGGCACCTTCCCGCGCTGAGGAGGCGCCGACCGGGCGCCGAGCCCTATTCGATGAGTGCCGGCGTGTTTTCTCCGGCCTCTTTGGTCGGCTTCTTGCGGGTGCGGATTTCGGGCGCGTATTCGAACGCCAGCCCATCGCCCTCGAGCCGCACCTTGACGATTCCGCCTTGCGCCAACTTGCCGAACAAGAGCTCGTCGGCGATGCCCCTCTTGACGTTCTCCTGGATGACGCGCCCAAGCGGGCGAGCGCCGAATGCCGGGTCGTAGCCTTTTTGCGCCAGCCAGCGGCGTGCTTCGGGCGTGAGTTCGATTGCGACGTTGCGGTCGGCAAGCTGCTCCTCGAGCTGGAGGATGAATTTGTCGACCACACGCTCGACGATCTCGGGCGTCAGGTGCGCGAAGCCGATGATGGCGTCGAGGCGATTGCGGAACTCGGGCGTAAAGAGGCGATTGATCGCCTCCCGATCGTCGCCGTGGCGTGTCGCGCGCTCGAAACCGATCGGCGGCTTCGCCATGTCCGAGGCGCCGGCGTTTGTCGTCATGATCAGGATCACGTTTCGGAAGTCGATCGACTTCCCGTTGTGATCGGTGAGCTTGCCGTGATCCATCACCTGGAGAAGGATATTGAAGAGGTCGGGATGGGCCTTCTCGAT
>DATDHA010000266.1:0-1587 GCA_036521815.1 Alphaproteobacteria bacterium
CACCCGGGTGGATTTCATAACCGCAATCCTGGGATTCATTGTCGGTGGCGCGGTCTTTTTCGTTTGGGCAACGATGCAGCGGCGCAAGGACGCCGTTAGTTTGGAGGCCGCGCGTTTTCAGGCCGAAGAAATTATCAAGGAAGCACAGACAAAGAGGGAACTCGCGATCAAAGAGGCCGAGATCAAGGCCAAGGACCTGGTCGTCGGGGCCCGCGCCGAAGCCGAGCGCGAGATAAGGGACCGCAGGCGTGAACTTGGTGCGCTCGAATCCAAGCTCGAGGCGCGGGAGGAAAGTTTCGAAAAACGGCAGGAAGGCTATGAGCGGCGTGAAGCCGATCTCAACCGCCGCGATCAGAGCCTACGCGGCCGTGAGAAGAGCCTCAGCGAGAAAGACGCGCAACATCAGGCACTTATCGACGAGGCGCGCGGAAAACTCGAGGCCGTGGCAGGGCTGACTCGTGACGAAGCCAAGCGCACCCTGATGGAGGAAATGATCGGGCAGGCACGCACCGACGCAGCCAAGCAGATTCGCGTGGTCGAGGAAGAGGCGCGCGAGGAAGCCGATCGCCGCGCCAAGCGCATCGTCTCGATTGCAATCGAGCGCCTGGCGGGCGAATTCGTCGCGGAGCGCACCGTGTCGGTTATTGCGCTGCCGTCAGACGAGATGAAGGGAAGGATAATCGGGCGCGAGGGCCGCAACATCCGTGCGATCGAGGCCGCAACCGGTGTCGATATCATTATCGATGATACGCCCGAGGCAGTCGTAATCTCCTGCCACAACCCGATTCGCCGAGAGATCGCGAGGGTCGGACTCGAACGGCTTATTTCGGACGGCCGGATTCATCCGGGCCGTATCGAGGAAGTTATCCGCAAGGCGGAGCAGGAGGTCGAGGAATCGATCCGCGAGGCCGGACAGCGCGCGATAATCGAAGTCGGCGTGCACGGGATACATCCTGAACTGGTCAAACTGCTCGGGATGCTCAAGTACCGGTACAGCTACGCGCAGAATGTCCTGATGCACTCGATCGAGGCGGCGTTCATATGCGGCGCGATGGCGGCGGAGCTTGGCCTCAATGAAAAACAGGCGCGCCGCGCCGCGCTCCTGCATGACATCGGCAAGGCGCTGACCCATGAGGTCGAAGGCTCGCACGCGCTGATAGGCGGAGAGCTCGCGCGCAAGTACGGCGAATCGGCGAAGATCGTCAATGCGATCGCGGCGCATCATGAGGAAGTCAAGGCCGAGACGATCCTTGCGCCGCTGGTCGATGCGGCCGACGCGCTGTCTGGAGCGAGGCCGGGCGCACGCCGCGAAGTGCTGGAGAGCTACGTCAAACGGCTGGAGGATCTCGAGAAGATCGCCAAATCATTCAAGGGCGTCGACAAGTGCTTCGCAGTGCAGGCCGGACGCGAGATGCGAGTGATCGTCGAGCCGAACCAGGTCTCGGACGAAGACACGGCGATGCTCGCACGTGACGTCGCTCGTAAGATCGAAACGGATATGACGTATCCCGGCCAGATCCGCGTGACGGTCATCCGTGAGACTCGCGCGACGGAGCTCGCGAAATAACCAGGCGTCTGAATCTATAT
>DATDHA010000267.1:0-1777 GCA_036521815.1 Alphaproteobacteria bacterium
GCTTTCGAAGGGTGCGGCTGACAACGTGCCCTCTGTGCCGAAATTGCCCCACGCCGCGGGTGTCACCACATCGCGTGTGCCGAACATGGGATTGACCGCGGCAAGGCGTGCGCGCACCTGATCGAGATTGTCGTAGGGGAGCTTGTGGCCGAGGTGCGGCGAAAGGGCGCGGACGATGGCCCAATCCTCTCGCGCGTCGCCCAAGGGGAAGGCCGCCAAGCTGGTGCGTTGGACGCGGCCCTCGGTATTGACGTAGGTCGCACTCTTCTCCGTATAGGCAGCACCCGGCAGGATGACATCCGCACGATGGGCACCGGCGTCGCCATGGTGGCCCTGATAGATTACGAATGCGCGGCCGAGCCCGCTGAGGTCGATTTCGTCGGCGGCCAGCAGATAGACGATTTCGATATCACCACGAGCCGCACGCGCGAGGATGCCGACGACATCGTGTCCGCCCGCACCCGGCGCGAAACCAAGATCGAGCCCGGCCACGCGCGCCGCCGCCACGTGCAAGACGTTGAACCCGTTCCAGCCGTCCTTCACCAGGCCGCAAGATTCCGCAAGTCGGCGCGCCGTCGCCAGTACCGCCGCACCGTCCGGCCGCGCGAGAGCGCCCTGGCCGAGAATGAGCATCGGATACTTCGCCGATGCGAGTGACTGCGCAAAGGGGTGTTTGCCATTGGCGATTTCGGCGAGGGTTTCGGGTGCCGATCCGAGCCGCTCGACGGGATAGCTGAGATCGGCCGTCGGCCCGATCGACGCGACCTTGAGGGCGCCCGTCAAATAGCGCTTCCGGATGCGCGCATTGATGATGGGCGCTTCCCAACGCGGGTTCGTGCCGATCAACAAGAGTGCGTCCGCCCGATCAATGCCGGCGATCGTGGTGTTGAACACATATCCCGCCCGGCTGGACGGATCGAGCCTCGCACCGTCCTGACGGCAATCGACGTTCGCCGAACCGAGGGCCGTCATGAGGTCCTTGAGCGACACCATCGCCTCGGCGTCCACCATGTCGCCCGCGATCGCCGCGATGCGGCTGCCGGGAACACCCTTCGTGCGGTTCGCAATCGCCTCGAAGGCTTCCGGCCAGCTCGCTTCCAGAAGCTTGCCGTTGCGGCGCACATAAGGCCGGTCGAGGCGCTGGCGGCGCAAGCCGTCGACGGCGAAGCGGCTTTTGTCGCCAAGCCACTCCTCATTGATATCGTCATTGAGACGCGGCAGCACCCGCATCACTTCGGAGCCGCGCGCGTCGACCCGAATATTGCTGCCGACCGCATCGAAGACGTCGATCGATTCCGTCTTCTTGAGTTCCCATGGGCGCGCGGTGAAGGCGTAGGGCTTCGAGGTGAGCGCTCCCACCGGGCAAAGATCGATGATGTTCCCCGAGAGCTCCGAATGGATTGCGTGGTCGAGATAGCTCGTGATCTCCATGTGCTCGCCGCGATTAATGGCGCCGAGCTCGGGCACGCCTGCGACTTCGGTCGCAAAGCGGATGCAGCGCGTGCAATGGATGCAGCGCGTCATCACCGTGGCGACGAGCGGGCCCATATACTTGTCCTTGACGGCGCGCTTGTTCTCGGCGAAGCGGCTGCCGTCGCGGCCATAGGCCATCGCCTGGTCCTGGAGATCGCACTCCCCGCCCTGGTCGCAAATCGGGCAATCAAGCGGGTGATTGATGAGCAGGAACTCCATCACCCCATGACGCGCCTTCTTGACCATCGGCGTGTCGGTCTTGATCACCATGCCGTCGGCGCACGGCATCGCACAGGAGGCGATC
>DATDHA010000268.1:0-7209 GCA_036521815.1 Alphaproteobacteria bacterium
CGTCGGGAAGTCGGGACCCGGAACGTGGGCCATCAGCTCATCGACCGAGACATCCGGATTATCGATATAGGCGACGCACGCATCGATCACTTCGCGCAGATTGTGCGGCGGGATGTTGGTCGCCATGCCGACCGCGATGCCACCAGCACCGTTGACGAGCAGGTTCGGCCATTGCGCAGGCAGGACCGTCGGCTCGTGGGTGGTGTCGTCGTAGTTCGCCTGGAAATCGACTGTCTCCCGGTCGATGTCGTCGAGGAGGGCTTCGGCCGCCTTCGATAGCCGCGCCTCGGTGTAGCGCATGGCAGCCGGCGGATCGCCGTCCATCGAGCCGAAATTGCCCTGCCCCTGGATGAGCTGGACGCGCACGGAAAAATCCTGCGCCATGCGCACCATCGCGTCGTAGATCGCGGCGTCGCCGTGGGGATGGTATTTGCCCATCACGTCGCCGACGATGCGCGCCGATTTGCGGAACGCCTTGTCGGAGGTATAGCCCGCTTCCTTCATGGTGAAGAGGATGCGGCGTTGAACCGGCTTCAATCCGTCGCGGACGTCGGGGAGCGCGCGCGCCACGATCACGCTCATCGCGTAATCGAGATAGGAGCGACGCATCTCCTCTTCGATCGTGACGGCAGTCACGGGGCTATCGGGCGGGGGCGTCGTGGTCAATGAGTCCGGCTTTTCGTGAAGGTTGTCAGGACGTTGGATTCGGCGGCCCGGATGAGGCCAAAGTTACCGATTTTGTATAGCAAATATCGCGGGTGCGAACAACGGAGAAAGGCCGTTTGCCGAGGCAATTTCTTCCTTTATAATCAAATTGTTACAACAATTTCTTGGCGTGCGAGCTCGGCTCTGGCGCTGGGCGCGCCGACGAGGCGTGAAAAGTGCGGGATCGCGGTCGGATCAGAATGGAATCTCGTCGTCGAGGTCAGCCCCGCCGCCGCCGCCCGTGCCACCACTGCTGCCGGCCGGCTCGTCACCCCCGCCTTCGTAGCCACCCCCGCCGCCCTCGCCGCGCGCATCGAGCAGGGTGAGCTCGCCTCGGAAGCGCTGGAGCACGACTTCGGTCGTGTATTTCTCGGCCCCGCTTTGATCGGTCCATTTGCGGGTCTGGAGTTGGCCCTCGAGATAAACCTTGGAACCCTTCTTGAGGTATTTCTGGGCGACGTCGCCGAGTCGCTCGTTGAAGATCACGACTCGATGCCATTCGGTCTTCTCGCGCCGCTCTCCGCTCGCCTTGTCGCGCCAGTTCTCGCTGGTCGCGACGTTGAGATGGACGATCGGGTCCCCGCTCTGGGTGCGGCGCACCTCCGGGTCGCGACCGAGATTGCCGATCAAGATCACCTTGTTGACGCTACCTGCCATGGCCCCTCGACTTCATTTTGCTGGATTATCATAGCGGTTGCGCCATCTAACCACAAAGCAGGCGCTCGACAAAGGCTTCCGTGGCAAGCGACGACCGATCCCTGCGGCCCTGCCCTGTCGATTCCGGAGTCGATTTTTCCGCCCGGTTACCTATATTCGTTCCCGGCTTCCTGCCCGAGCGAAGAGTCATGACGTCATCGGAAAGCGCTTATGCCCAGGCGATCCGGGTACGCGGCGCCCGTGAGCACAATCTCAAGGGCTTCGACGTGGACCTGCCGCGCGACAGCCTTGTGGTGATCACGGGGCTCTCGGGCTCGGGCAAGTCGTCCCTTGCGTTCGACACGATCTATGCCGAGGGGCAGCGTCGCTATGTCGAAAGCCTCTCGGCCTATGCGCGCCAGTTCCTCGAGCTCATGCAAAAGCCCGACGTCGATTCGATCGAGGGGCTTTCGCCCGCGATCTCGATCGAGCAGAAAACGACGTCGAAGAACCCGCGCTCGACCGTCGGCACGGTGACGGAGATCTACGACTATCTGCGCCTGCTCTACGCGCGCGTGGGCATCCCCTATTCGCCCGCGACCGGCCTTCCAATCGAGAGCCAGACGGTCAGCCAGATGGTCGACCGGATCATGGCGATGAAGGAGGGCACGCGGCTCTATCTCCTCGCCCCCATCGTTCGCGGCCGCAAGGGCGAATACCGCAAGGAGCTTCAGGACCTTCAGAAGCGCGGGTTCACGCGGGTCAAGGTCGACGGCACGCTCCACGACATCGACGCCGTGCCGGCACTCAACAAGAAACTCAAGCACGACATCGAGGTCGTGGTCGACCGCATCATCGTCCGCGAAGGGCTCGGCAACCGCCTCGCCGACAGCCTCGAGACGGCACTGGACCTTGCCGACGGCCTGGTCTTCGCGGAGGATGCGGATACCGGTGCCCGCACGACCTTCTCGGCCAAGTTCGCCTGCCCGGTCTCGGGCTTCACGATCGACGAAATCGAGCCGCGGCTGTTCTCCTTCAACAATCCCTTCGGCGCGTGCCCGACCTGCGATGGCCTCGGGACCAAGATGTATTTCGATCCCGACCTCGTCGTGCCGGATGAGCGACTGTCCCTGCGCGAAGGTGCGATCAAGCCGTGGGCGAATTCGAGTTCGCAATATTACGATCAGACGCTCGACAGCCTCGCGCGACATTACAAGGTTTCGACCAACACGCCGTGGCGCGATTTGCCGCAACGGGTGCGCGACGCGATCCTCTGGGGCTCCGGCGAGCAGTCCGTGACCATGCGCTACGATGATGGATTGCGCGCGTATCAGACGACCAAGCCCTTCGAGGGTGTTGTGCCGAACCTGCAGCGGCGCTGGAAGGAGACCGACAGCTCCTGGGTGCGCGAGGAGCTCGAGCGCTATCAGACGACGACCGAGTGCGACACCTGCAAGGGCAAGCGCCTCAAACCCGAATCGCTCGCGGTCAAGATCCGCAATCTCGATATTTCCGCGACCTGCGATTTGTCGATTGCGCGGGCCGTCGAATGGTTCGAGGAGCTGCCGAAGCACCTTTCCGCCAAGCACCGGGAGATCGCCCAGCGCATTCTCAAGGAGATCAATGAAAGGCTCGGCTTCCTTCAGGACGTCGGGCTCGAATATCTCACGCTCAGCCGCGCCTCGGGGACGCTTTCGGGCGGCGAGAGCCAGCGCATCCGTCTCGCCTCGCAGATCGGTTCGGGACTCACGGGTGTGCTCTACGTGCTCGACGAGCCTTCGATCGGCTTGCACCAGCGCGACAACCGGCGGCTCCTCGACACGCTCGTCCGCCTGCGCAATCTCGGCAACACCGTGATCGTCGTGGAGCACGACGAGGAGGCGATCCGTGCGGCCGACTACATCGTAGACATGGGACCCGGTGCGGGCCGCCATGGCGGGGAGGTGATCGCCGCCGGCAAGCCCGACGAGGTCCTGCGCAATCCGAAGAGCTTGACAGGACAGTATCTCACGGGCTTTCGGCGCATCGATGTGCCGAAAATGCGCCGGCCGGGCAAGCTCGGTCAGAACCTGACCATCAAAGGTGCCCGCGCCAACAATCTCCAGGGCGTCACCGCGGCGATCCCGCTCGGCACCTTCACCTGCGTGACGGGCGTGTCGGGCTCCGGCAAGTCCACCCTCATCATCGACACGCTCTACAAGGCGGTCGCACGCAAGCTCTACGGTGCCCGCGAGGCGCCCGGCGAGCATGACGCGATCGACGGGCTCGAATTCCTCGACAAGGTCATCGATATCGATCAATCGCCGATCGGGCGCACGCCGCGCTCGAACCCGGCCACCTACACCGGCGCCTTCGCACCGATCCGCGACTGGTTCGCCGGATTGCCGGAGGCGAAAGCACGCGGCTACAAGGCCGGGCGATTCTCCTTCAACGTGAAGGGCGGGCGTTGCGAGGCGTGCCAGGGCGACGGCGTGATCAAGATCGAGATGCACTTCCTGCCCGACGTCTACGTCCAGTGCGACGTGTGCAAGGGCAAGCGCTATAACCGCGAGACCCTCGAAGTCGCCTTCCGTGACAAATCCATTTCGGATGTCCTCGACATGACGGTGGACGACGGCGTCGAGTTCTTCAAGGCCGTTCCGGTCATCCGTCAGAAGCTCGAAACGCTGCAACGGGTCGGCCTCGGCTACATCCATATCGGCCAACCGGCGACGACGCTCTCCGGCGGCGAGGCGCAGCGCGTGAAGCTCGCCAAGGAACTGAGCCGGCGCGCCACCGGCCGCACGCTCTACATTCTCGACGAGCCGACGACCGGCCTTCATTTCGAGGACGTGCGCAAGCTCCTCGAGGTGCTGCAGGCGCTCGTCGATCAGGGCAACACCGTCGTCGTGATCGAGCATAACCTCGAAGTCGTAAAGATCGCCGATCACATCCTCGACATGGGCCCGGAAGGCGGGGACAAGGGCGGGCGCCTGATCGCCAAGGGAACGCCCGAGGAGATCGCCGTGACGCCCGAAAGCTACACCGGCGCCTATCTCAAGCCATACCTGCGCAACACCCTCTTGAAATCGGCAAGGAAGCGGGCATAGCCCCGTGCTGGGGTCGCTCGACCGCCGCGCAGGTCACGCCACCGCGCGGCGGACCCGGCACCGACCCGAAGCCTTCCTGGTGCGTCGGACCGTTGCGGCTTGACTCTGCTGTCTCGGTTGGCATACCACATGGCATGCCATCTTTGATTCCGCCGGCCCCTCAAGCCGACCGGCCGCTCAGCCAGTTTGCATACGATTCGCTGAGGATGATGATCCTGTCCGGCCAGGTGCGACCCGGCGAGCGCCTGGGCGAGCGCGAGCTGGCGCGCCGCATTCAGGTCAGCCGCACGCCGCTGCGGGAAGCACTTGGTCGATTGGAGCGTGATGGCCTCGCCGTCAACAAACCCGGCATGGGCTATTACGCGCTCGAGTTCGATCCCAAGGTGATCGAAGAGATTTACGAATTCCGCGAGCTGCTCGAGGTCCATGCCACGCGCACGGCGACGCGACGCATCGGCGAGGCGGGCATCCGCGAGCTCAAGGAGATCATGCGGCAGCTTGCCGTCTATGAGCGCAAGCGCGCGCCGAGCGTGGAGGAACTTCGGGAGGAGGTCCAGCTCGGGCTGCGCATCCACGAAGTGATCGCGCGCGAAAGCGGCAACAGCTTCATCTGCGAGACCTTGCTTCAGATCTATGCCCGGCTGCGCCTGCTGACGTGGATCGACGTGCTGTGGTTCGACAAATGGCCGCTCACGCGCAAGGAGCATCGCGAGCTGGTCGAGGCCGTTACCGCCCGGGATGAGAAGCGGGCGGCGAGAATCTCAGCGCGCCATGTAAGGCGCTCCTGGGAGGATTCACTGTGGGTCATAACCGCACAACACAGGGAGACGAACCATGCTGCAAGAACGAGTCCCAAGCGACCCCCGCGCTAGCCTGCTTGCCAGGCTCGCACCAGCGACGGCTATCATTTTTGCGTCGGCGCTTACGTTTTTTCCGATCCACTCCTCGGCCGCAACCGCGATGGCGCCGAAGCGCATCGCCAGTGCCGGCACGATCGTCTACTGCTCCGATATGACGGGCCCCCCGCTCGAATTCCTCGACGAGAACACCAAGCCGATCGGGTCGGATATCGACATCGGCAATGAGATCGCCAAGCGCTTCGGCGTGAAGTCGGAGTGGAAGAACATCCCCTTCAAGGGACTTGTGCCTGCCCTTCTGGCACAGCAGTGCGATGTGGTGATCTCGCAGTTGTTCGACAAGCCGGAGCGGCGGGAGGTCATCGATCTGGTCGACTATATGAACTCGAGTGAGGCACTCCTGGTGCGCGCCGGGAACCCGATGAAAATCCACTCGCTCGACGATCTGTCGGGCCGTAAGGTGGCGGTAGAGAACGGCACGACGATCCAGGAATTGATCGAGGCGAAGAGCAAGGAATTCGTGGCCGCCGGCAAGAAGCCCGCGGACGTCGTCGTCTATCCCAAGGATACGGACGCGCTTCAGGCGCTCCAGATCGGCCAGGCGGACGTCTATGGTACGACGCTCGAGACGGGTGCTTACTACATGGGCAAGTCGCCAAAGACCTTCGAGGTCGCGGGCCCGCCCTTCCACCTGATCCTCACGGCGATCGGCCTGCGCAAGAACGACGAGGGCATGATGAATGCCGTCCAGATGGCGATCGACAGCATGAAGAAGGATGGAACCTTGCTCGCTATTCTGAAAAAATGGGGACTTGAGGGCGACATGGTGAATTGAGGAGGGTTGATGAGTTTCGATTGGCCCTTCTTCTGGCATTATCTTCTTCGGCCGAGTGCTGCGTATCTCAACGGCTTGATGCTGACTTTGGTGCTGAGCGTTGTCGCACAATCGCTCGGCACTTTGATCGGCCTATTCGCAGCACTCGGCCGGATATCCCATATCGTGCCCCTGCAGCTCCTGGTGCGCGGCTATGTCTGGATCATGCGGGGCACGCCGCTCCTCGTGCAGATTGTGTTCATCTACACCGGCCTCGCCGCCGGCGGGATCTTCCGATTCGAGGATATCTCCCTCGGCATTCTGACCATTCCGGGCAACGTCCAGGCCGGGCTGGTCGCACTGAGCCTGAACGAGGCCGCCTATATGGCCGAGATCATCCGCGCCGGCATCGCCTCGGTGGACAGCGGGCAGACCGAGGCCGCGAAATCGCTCGGCATGACCTACGGCCTCGTGATGCGGCGAATTGTTCTGCCGCAGGCCGCGCGCTTCGTCATTCCCCCACTCGGCAACGAGTTCAACGCGATGCTGAAGAACACGACGCTGGTCAGCGTGATCGGCGTGCCGGAGCTGCTGCTGACCACGGAAACACTGACGTCGGCCACGTTCCGGGTCTTTGAGCTCTACTCCGTGGTCGCACTCTACTATCTGACGCTCACGACCGTATGGGGTGTGGTGCAGAGCCGCATCGAAGCGAGGTTCGGCGAGCCGACAGCGCAGGCCCAGGCAGCACCGGGTTTCGGCGAGCGTCTCTTCGGCCGTACACTCGCCAGGATCGCGCGGGGGAAAGCGTGACCGTTTCAGCGGCCAATATCCTGGATTCGATCGGCGGGCTGCCGGAACCATCGATCGACGAGGTCGTGCGGGCCATCGAGGTCCGCAAATCATTTGGCAAGCTCGATGTCCTAAAGGGCGTGTCGCTCAGCGTCTCGCGCGGCGAGGTGGTTGTCATCATCGGCCCCTCGGGCTCCGGCAAGACGACTTTCGTGCGCTGCCTGAACCACCTCGAAAAAATCCAGAGCGGGCGCATCCTGGTGAACGGCCAGCTCATCGGTTACCGCGAGGTCGGGGGGCGGCTTATCGAGGATAG
>DATDHA010000269.1:0-6193 GCA_036521815.1 Alphaproteobacteria bacterium
GGCACGCACGAATCGACGCGCGGATGTCTGCTGGCACTCGACGAGCTTGCCCGTCGGCGACGCTTCGCCCGGCCGTTCGATCTCGGCACCGGCTCCGGAATTCTTGCGATCGCGATGGCGAAGCTGTGGCGCGTCCCCATCGCCGCCGCGGACATCGACCCGGTGGCCGTCGCCGTCACGCGCGCGAACACGGCGCGCAACGCCGTCGCCAGTCTCGTCCGTCCCGTCGTGAGCGATGGGGCGCGCGCATCCGCACTCCGGCATGGGCGGCCCTACGATCTGATTGTCGCAAATATCCTGGCGGGGCCCTTGGAGCGGCTGGCACCGCACGTAACACCAATGCTCGGCCGAGGGGGCCGGATGATCGTTTCGGGAATTCTTGCGGTGCAGATGGCCGGCGTGCTTGCGGCCTATTGCGCACAGGGCTTGGCGCTCGAGCGCCGCTATCTTCTGCGCGAGTGGGCGACCCTTATCCTCAAGAAGCCCTAGTGTGGTGGATTTGAAGTTCCTATGATTTTGGTGGTATCCGCGTTTAGGAACTTCAAATCCGAATACCACACTAGAACTTCATCTTCATGTCGACGCCGACACTCGTGCCGTCGCTGGTCGGGCGGCCGTCGGCGCCGATTCGCGGGCCGCTTCCCTTGAGCGATTGGGAGAAATTCGTGCCGAGCGTCATGTCGCCGAGATCGATGGCCGCATTGAGGCCCGGCGACGGGTTGAACTCCTGGTCGCGCGGCGGTGACTCCCGGATATCGTTCGGATTGGTCGTTCCATTGCCGTCAAGCCGAAGGGACGGCGTTAAGGTCGTCTTCGGAAATGCGGGGATCTTGACGCGCAGGGGGTCGCTGGCGTTGCCTTGCCCCGACGTGTCGCCGGGGAACCGATCCGAAAGTGGGGCTTCACTTCCCGTTTTCGCACTTTCCGACGTATCCGGACTTGCAAACGGCGAGAGCACCGAAGGAAGTTCGATTGTCCGAGCGGCGACGGGGGCGTCAGGCTTTTGAATTGGGATTGGCGGAATGGCGGGAAATGCAGTCCCGGCATGCGCCACGCCCACCAACGAGCCCCCGATCAGGCCTGCAAGCAGCACCCTTCGAAGCCGCCCTCGGCACCCGAAATCTCCCTCGTCCATGTTGGCCTATCTGGTCATACAAGTCGCTGATTCAAGGGATTTTCCGAGTTGTGGGGGGTTCCGCGGGTTTCGGGCCCTTAAGGGGTACCGCTCAGGCGACCCGGCTCGTCTCGTTCTCGTTCACTGCCCGGTTGGGCAGGATCGCGCCGGCGATGATCCCTGGAATCTCGCCGCGCGATATCCCGATATCGGC
This sequence comes from Alphaproteobacteria bacterium, assembly GCA_036521815.1. GTDB lineage: Bacteria > Pseudomonadota > Alphaproteobacteria > JACZXZ01 > JACZXZ01 > DATDHA01. The sequence continues at coordinate 1,329 of DATDHA010000269.1, forward strand.
AAGCATGTGATCGTCGAGAGCCTCAAGCTCCGCAAATGCCTGCTGGCGTGCGCGCCAGTTGGCGAGGGGCCGGAGCACCGCGCGCGCGATCGCGCGCGCAAATCCGCCGGCTGTGGCAGGGGAGGTATTGGCAATGGCAGACATGGTCATGATCCTTCTGGTCGTCAAATTTTCGTCACTTCGGTTTGCTATCGCACTTGCCGCGCATCGCTGAGGATGCGACGACGCCTTACTAAATAAGGACACTAAGCTCGCACGTGCAGATTTTATTGTGCAGTGCAGCAATGCGATTTATGCATATGTCGCCTTCGCATTTTGCGAAAAACGATTGGCTCAAAGCCCGCCCGGCTCCATGCCGGTTTTATGGCTCCCGACAGGTACAGGGACGCTTGCCTACCCTCTTTCGGGGGCCTAGCTTGGCCCCGTTCAGGGCGTGTCAGCTTGTGAGGAAATCAGTGCTGGATTGTCGAGCGGCCTATCAGGGCGACGAAGCGATGGGAAGGCTCCTGGCCAAGCACGGGTCGACGCTCGACCTTGCGGCACTGCGGGACCTCATCGCCGGCGTGATTGCGGCACCGCAGGCCGAAGACAAGGCGGCGTGGGTGCAGCTCGTGACACCCACCGCAAGCGAAGCGCTTACGGCCCAGCTTCTCGCCCTCGCGGCGGCGATGCGCGAGGAGGGCGCGGCGCCCGATGCGAAGCCGCTCTCCCCAGGGAAGCGGCTCGAAGCACTCCGCGCCGAGCTCCTGCGGCGCGGCCTTGCAGGCTTCATCGTTCCGCGCGGGGACGAACATCAGGGCGAATATGTCGCCCCTTGTGCCGAGCGCCTCGCCTGGCTTACCGGCTTCACGGGCTCGGCGGGCCTTGCTGTGGTGCTCGCGGAAAAAGCTGCCATGTTCGTCGATGGCCGGTACACCCTTCAGGTCCGTGCCCAGACTGATAACCGGCTTTACGAGTTCCATCATCTGACTGAACGCCCGGCGAGTGCCTGGTGCGCCAAGAATTTGCCGAGCGGGGCGGCACTTGGCTACGATCCGTGGCTCCATACGCCGATCGAACGCGAGCGCTACGCAGCCGCGGCCGCGAAGGCGGGCGGGCGGCTCGTCGCCTGCGAGAGCAATCCCATAGATGCCGTCTGGATCGGCCGGCCCGCACGACCGATCGCACCCGTGGTACCCCATGCGCTCCGCTTTTCCGGTAAAGCTTCGGCGGAAAAGCGCACCGACCTTGCGGCGGAGCTGAAGGCAGGTGGCGTCGATTCGGTGGTGCTGACGGCGCCCGACTCGATTGCCTGGCTTCTTAATATCCGCGGCGGCGACGTGCCTCATACGCCACTTCCGCTCGCCTTCGCGATCGCCCATGCGGACGCCACGGTCGAAATCTTCTGCGATCCCCGCAAGCTCGCACCGGGACTTGCGGAGCATCTCGGCAATGCGGTCAAGACGAGCCCGCGCGAGGCGTTCCCGGCGGACCTCGATCGGCTCGGTGCTAGGTCAATGCGCGTGCAAATCGACCCGACCGCCGCCGCCGCCTTCATCTTCGACCGGCTTGAAAAAGCGGGTGCCGAGATCGTCCGGGCCCCCGATCCCTGCGCGCTGCCAAAGGCTTGCAAGAACGCGACGGAGCTCGATGGCACCCGTGCGGCACATCGGCGCGACGGGGCGGCCCTCACGCGTTTTCTCGGCTGGATAAAGCGCGAGGCGGCGAAGGGAACGATCACGGAAATCGAGGCGGCCAGGCGGCTTCACGCCATCAGATGCCAAGGCGAATCCTTCCGCGGCCTTTCATTCTCGACGATCGCGGGTGCGGGGCCGAACGGCGCCATCGTGCATTACCGCGTCACCGAGGCGACGAGCCGCCCGATCGAGGCCGGCCAGCTATTCCTCGTCGATTCCGGTGCGCAATATCTCGACGGTACGACGGACGTCACCCGCACGCTCGCCATCGGCAAGCCGAGTGAGGAGATGTGCGACCGCTTCACCCGTGTGCTCAAAGGGCACATCGCATTGGCGCTCGCGCAGTTTCCGGAGGGCACCACGGGGTCTCAGCTCGACGCAGTAGCGCGCATGGCGCTCTGGCAGGAGGGCCTCGATTTCGACCACGGGACAGGCCACGGGGTCGGCAGCTACTTGGGCGTGCACGAAGGTCCGCAGCGCATTTCGAAAGTGCCGAACACCGTGGCGCTCAAGCCGGGCATGATCGTCTCGAACGAACCCGGCTACTACAAGACCGACGCCTACGGCATCAGGATCGAGAACCTGGTCGTGGTGACGCCTGCCAACGGCATGGCCGGGGCCGAGCGAAAGATGCTCGGTTTCGAAACCCTCACGCTCGCACCCATCGATCTCGACCTTGTCGAGCCCGCCCTCCTGACCGCGGAAGAAGCGAGCTGGCTCGACGCTTATCATGCACGCGTGCGCGAGACGTTGACCCCGCTCGTCGACGAGGCCACGGCTGGCTGGCTCGTGGAGGCGACGCGCTCGCTTCGCGAATAACCGGGTCGCTGTCACCCGCCGATCAACTCAAGCCATTCCACTTCCGACAGGATCTTGACGCCGAGTTCGCGCGCCTTGGCCGCCTTCGAGCCCGCGTCTGCACCGATGATGACGTAATCCGTCTTTTTGGAGACCGAGCCGGCGACTGTAGCGCCTAGCGCCTCGGCGCGCGCCTTCGCTTCGTTGCGCGTCATCCGCTCAAGTGTGCCCGTGAAGACGACGGTCTTGCCGGCGATCGGCGAACTCGCGGCCCGCGGGGCCTTGAATTCCTCGGCCGTCACTTCGCGCGCCAGTCGGTCGAGCACTTCGAGATTGTGCGGCTCGGCGAAGAAATTGAGGATGTCTTCGGCAACCGATGGGCCGATGCCCTCGATATTGGTGAGGTCCTGATAGGCTTCGCTGGCGTGGTCCTCGACCGCCATCATGGCCTCACGCCATGCCGGCAGTGTTCGGTAGGTTCGGGCGAGGAGCTTTGCGGTTGCCTCGCCGACTTGCGGGATGCCAAGCGCGTGGATGAAGCGTTCGAGGCCGATCCGGCGGCGTTCTTCGATCGCTTGCAGGAGATTCTCGACGGATTGCTTGCCCCAGCCCTCGCGCGCCTCGAGTTCGCTGCGATGCTCGTGAAGCTTGAAGATGTCGACGGGACTTGTGAGCAGCCCGTCGGCATGGAACGCCTCGATATGCTTGCGCCCGAGCCCTTCGATATCGAACGCATTGCGCGAGACGAAATGGCGCAGGCGCTCGACCGCCTGTGCGGGACAGATCAATCCGCCGGTGCAGCGTCGCGCCACTTCGCCTTCCTCGCGCACCGCCTTGCTGTGGCATTTCGGGCATTCGTCCGGGAAAACATAGGGAACAGCGTCGCTCGGCCGTTTTGCTTCGATGACGGCGACGATCTGCGGGATAACGTCGCCCGCGCGCTGCACGATGACCGTGTCCCCGATGCGGATGTCCTTGCGTGCAATCTCGTCTTCGTTGTGAAGTGTCGCCCGAGAGACGACGACGCCCCCGACGGTGACGGGCTCCAGATCTGCGACGGGCGTCAATGTGCCCGTGCGCCCGACCTGGATGATGATGTCCTTTAGGACAGTCGTCGCTTGCTCCGCAGGGAATTTGTGCGCGAGCGCCCAGCGCGGCGCGCGGCTCACCATGCCGAGCCGCTCCTGGAGATCGAAGCGGTTCACCTTGTAGACGACACCGTCGATGTCGTAGTCGAGCTCGGCCCTGCGCTCGCCGATTTCGCGGTAGAGTGCCAGCGCCTCTTCGATCGACCGGCAGAGGCGCGCGAGCGGGTTCGTGGGGAAGCCCAGTTTCCGGAGTGCTGTCAGGAAATCCCACTGGGTCGGTGCGATCGGCTCGCTCATTTCGCCTTCGGCATAGAAGAACGCCGAAAGGCGCCGTGAAGCGGTGATCTTCGAGTCGAGCTGGCGAAGCGAGCCAGCGGCCGCGTTGCGCGGATTGGCGAAGGGCGGTTTGCCCTCCTTTTCCTGGCGCTGATTGAGCTTCAGGAAATCCGCCTTGGTCATATAAACCTCGCCTCGCACTTCAAGCACGGCCGGCGCGCGCGTGCCGTGAAGACGTTCGGGAACGCCCTTGACGGTGCGGAGATTGGCGCTGATATCCTCGCCGACGATGCCGTCTCCCCGTGTCGCCGCCTGGACGAAGCGCCCATTCTCGTAACGCGCCGAGACGGAAAGCCCGTCGATCTTGGGCTCGCCCACGAGCTCGACCGGATCGTCGGCGCTAAGGCCGAGGAAGCGGCGCACCCGCGCCATGAACTCGCTCGCCTCCTCCTCGGAGAAAGCGTTGTTGAGCGACAGCATCGGCTTTGCATGGGTGACTTTGGCAAAGCCCGTGGCTGGGGCGGCACCGACCCGGCGCGATGGGCTGTCGGGCCGCACGAGATCGGGAAAGCGGGCCTCGATCGCCTCGTTACGGCGGCGAAGCGCATCGTAATCGGCGTCCGATATGTTCGGCGCGTCTTGCTGATAATAGAGCCGATCGTGCAGTGCAATTTCCTGCGCAAGATGCGCGAGCTCCTTGGCCGCACCGTCGCGGCTGAGCTTTTCAACCGGATTGTCGTGCCGCACCTTTTTCATCGCCCGCTCCATTGGCCCGGCGGCACTTCACGCGGCACTGCCGGCGATAAGGCTGTCGGCCGCCGCGCGCGCCTCGTCGGTGATCGACTGGCCGGAAAGCATCCGTGCAATCTCCTCACGCCGAGCGGCCCTCGGCAGCTCCTCGACAACGGTCAGTGCCGCCGGTGCGGCACCTCTCGCGGTCTCGGTCTTGCTCACGCGCCAGTGATGGCGGCCGCGGGCGGCGACCTGCGGCGAATGCGTGACGACGAGAACTTGCAGCTCCTGGCCC
>DATDHA010000270.1:0-2489 GCA_036521815.1 Alphaproteobacteria bacterium
GGCGCAGTGAGTTCAGCGCGCGCGCGCCGAAATGGCGGAGCCCAAGATCGCGCCCGGCCGCGACGATGATGTCGTAAAGCACGCGCTGGTAATCGGCACTCACCCAGATCTCGTAGCCGAGATCGCCCGTGAAGCTGATGCGCCCGACGAGTGCCGGGATCATGCCGAGATCGATCGCGCGGAAGGAGAGGAAGGGGAAGCCGTCATTCGAGACGTCCGCGCGCGTGAGGCGTTCGAGCAGTGCGCGCGATTTCGGGCCGGCGATCGCAAGCCCGGTGAGTTCCGTGCGCAAGGACCTGATCGCGACGCCCTTTTCCGGCAGATGCGCCTCGAACCAACGCATGTGATATTCCTCGGCGATCCCGGAGCCGAAAACGTAGAAGCGCTCCAGCCCCGCCTTGGCGAGCGTGAAGTCGCCGATGAGCTTGCCGTTCGGATTGAGCATCGGGGCGAGCGCCATGCGGCCCTGGCGCGGCACGCGGTTGACCAAGAGGTGCGAGAGCCAGGATTCGGCCGCCGGCCCTGTCACCACGTATTTCGCGTAGGTCGAGATTTCCATGAGCCCGACGCCGTCGCGCACCGCACGGCATTCGTTGCCGACGGGCCCGTGCGCATTCGAGCGGCGGAAGGTGACGTTCTCGTCGGGTGCCGTACCTTCGGGTGCAAACCAGAGTGCGTGCTCCAGGCCGAAGGAAACCCCGAACACCGCGCGTTTGTCCTTGAGCCGGTCATAAATCGGCGTGGTGCGGAGCGCGCGGCCCGCGGGCAGCTCCTCGTTCGGAAAGCGGATGCGGAAGCGGCGCGAGTAATTCTCGCGTACCTTGGCGTTGGTGTAGGCGAGCGTCGCCCAGTCGCCGAAGCGCGCAACGTCCATCGCCCATATGTCCATCCCGGGGTCGCCCTCGATCATCCAGTTCGCAAGAGTAAGGCCAACGCCCCCGCCCTGGCTGAACCCCGCCATGACGCCGCAGGCGAGCCAGTAATTCCGCAAGCCCCGGACCGGCCCGATCACGGGATTGCCGTCAGGCGCGAACGTGAAGGGGCCGTTGATCACCTTCTTGATGCCCGCGCGCTCGATTGCCGGATAATGCTTGAAGCCGACCTCGAGGCTCGGCGCGATGCGTTCGAGATCGGGGGCCAAGAGTTCATGCGTGAAGTCCCATGGCGTCTCGTATGCGGACCAGGGGACGCCGGCGCGCTCATAGGTGCCCATGAGGATGCCGTTCCCCTCCTGACGGATATAGATTTCGCCCTCGAAGTCGATGGCGTGGAGCATTTCCGTTTTCGACGATTTCACCTCGGGGATATCCTCGGTGATCAGATATTGATGCTCCATGGCAAGCACGGGCAGTTCGAGCCCCGCCATGCGGCCGACTTCGCGCGCCCATAATCCGCCGGCATTCACCACGTGCTCCGCTTGGATCTCGCCTTTGTCGGTAAGCACGTTCCAGCTCCCGTCGGGACGGTGTTCGAGACCGGTGACCCGGGTGAAGCGATAGATTTCGGCACCTTGCGCGCGCGCCGCCTTGGCATAGGCATGGGTGACGCCGGAGGGATCGACATGGCCCTCGATCGGGTCGAAGAGTGCTCCTACGAAATATTTCTTCTCCATGAGCGGAAAACGCCGTGCGGCCTCATCGAGGGAGACGAATTCCGTTTCCATCCCGAGATAGCGGCCCCGCGCATGGGCCTGCTTCAACCAATCGAGCCTTTCGTTCGTTCCCGCGAGCATGATGCCGCCCGTGATATGCACGCCGCAGGATTGGCCGGAGATTTCCTCGATCTCCTTGTAAAGGTTGATCGTGTATTGCTGAAGTTTCGCCACGTTCGGGTCGAGGTTGATGGTGTGCATGCCGCCCGCGGCGTGCCAGGTGGAACCCGAGGTCAGTTCGTCGCGCTCGACCAGCGCCACATCCTTCCAGCCCGCTTTCGTGAGATGATAGAGGACGCTGCAGCCGACCACCCCGCCGCCGATCACGACGACTTGCGCATGGCGTTTCATCCCTGCCCCGATCCTTTCTTGCCGTTGAGGTGCCGCACACTGTCAAATGGAATGAAAGACCGCCCCCGCCGCGGCGCCGGCTTGGATGATATGTCAGAAGGGCGTCGGATGCACCGGCTGCGGCGCGATGCCGGACGCGGCCCGCGCCAAGCGTAAAATGGAGGGTTACACAAGGGCGAGCGCTCGTGCGCGCGTCACTCGAAATTTTGTGCTTGCAACGCGCCCCGGCTGTAATTACGTTGCGAGTAATTCGCATTTGCATAGTTCTTCGATGGGGCCACCGATGGGTCGTTTTGTCTTCAGCGCAGCTCTTTTGATGTTCTTCTTGGCGAGCTCGGCCGTCGCGCAGGATGCAGGCGTCGTGATCTCGATCAAGGATCACCAATTCGTCCCGAGCGAGGTTGAAATACCGGCCGGCCAAAAGGTCAAGCTCATCGTGCGCAATCAGGATTCGACCGTGTCGGAGTTCGAGAGCGTCGAGTTCCAC
>DATDHA010000271.1:0-3136 GCA_036521815.1 Alphaproteobacteria bacterium
CGCCGCGTCGAAGCGGTTCACGTCCGCCTGACCGAACTCGAAGAAGAGATGGGGTGCGAGCTCGGCATTCTGGGTCATGAACTCGACGAAATCGGTGAAGAACGTCTTGTCGTTCAGGTTATGGGGCGAGATGTTGCAGAAGAATCCGACCTCGCGGTGGTGCGTTCGGGCCTTGCGCACGAGCTGAACGCATCGAAAGAGCAGCATGTTGTCGACCGCACCGATGAGCCCCTCGCGCGCCGCGATTTCGAGATACTGCTCGGGCGTGATCATGGTGCCGTCTTCGGCACGGATGCGCGAGTAGCATTCGTAGAACCGGCGCTTGCGCTGGGGCAGGCTCACCACGGGCTGCAAATACAGGTCGACACGGTCCGCCTTGAGCCCTTCGCGCACGAACGCGAGGATCTGGCCATCGTCGAGCCCTGTCGCGACGGTGGGCGCCGGCCGTGCGGAGGTGCGTGGCAGGGGTGTGGCGGCGACCTCGGCCAACGGGCCGGCTAGGGCAGTCTCTTGATCCTGATCTCTGCCGGCCTGACTCCGGCTGGCGTGGAGCTTCTCGACGAGAGATTGGAGGACGCGCACCTCGCTGACGATCTCGCTCACGTCGCGGCCCCCCACCTTGGCAGGCAACCCGCCCGTCGTCTGAACCGCGTCGTGGACGCGCACGATGCCGTGGCGCAACGCCTCCAGATCGAGCTTGAGTTGGTGGTTCGCGCGCTTCAGGCGCTCGAACTCGGCACTCGTGCGTCGCCCGCGCATATAACGCGCGAGGAGCGTGTGGATAAACCCGCCGGCAACGAGGACGAGGCCGCCGACGAGATAAGACGCTGGAACCTCATGGGTCGAGGCGGCGGCACCGGCCGCCGCGGCGACAATCCCTGAGAACGCCAGGATCAGAAGATTGAGGTAGATCGGCATGGAGCTCCGGGGATTCGGCAACCCCTCGCAGCCTCGTCGAAAGGTCTTGAGATATGGTTAATGGGCTATTGCGTCGACCTGCCTGCGCCGCACTCTACCTGCGATGCGCCGCACCGACGGCCTCAGCGACACTCTTGAAGCCGTCGTGGCGAAGCTGTGCCGCAATTTCGGTCTTGATGCGGTTCAGAAGCGTTGGGCCGTCGAAAACGAGTGCCGTATAGAGCTGCACGAGCGAAGCACCCCGGCGGATCATGTCATAAGCGTCGCCGCCGCTTGCGATTCCGCCGACGCCAACGATCGGTATGCGCGCCTCGGTCAGCCTCGACATCTCGGCGACGACACGGCTTGCAAGCGGGTAGAGCGGACGGCCGGACAGGCCGCCCGCCTCCGACCTCCGCGCACTCGCGATACCCGGCGGGCGCGATATCGTCGTATTGCCGACAATAAGTCCGTCGAGCCCGCGGGCAAGGGCGACGCTCGCGATGTCGCGGCAATCGTCGGCCGTCATGTCCGGTGCGATCTTGAGGAGGATCGGCGGCCGGTTCGTACCCGTCGCGTTAGCGCGCGCCGCTTGGACCGCGGCAATGAGTGCGTCAAGTGGCTCCTTGCCTTGCAGTGCGCGCAAGCCCGGCGTGTTCGGCGAGGAGACATTGACCACAAGATAATCGGCGTGCTCCGCGAGTGCTGCAACGCCGAGCCGGTAATCCGCTTCCGCGTCGACGCTATCCTTGTTCTTGCCGAGATTGGCGCCGACGATGCCGCCCCGTCCGCGTAGAGCGAGGCGACGGCCGACTGTGTCCAAACCCTCGTTGTTGAAGCCGAGGCGATTGATGAGGGCGCGGTTCGCGCTAAGACGAAAGAGCCGCGGCCGCGGATTGCCGCGTTGGGGGCGCGGCGTCACGGTACCGATTTCGACGAAACCGAAGCCAAGTGCCAGCATGGCATCCGGCACTTCGGCATTCTTGTCGAACCCGGCCGCGAGCCCGATCGGGTTCACGAAATCCAGGCCAAAGACGTTCGTGCGAAGGATTGGGTCGTCGTGCCCGGATTGCCGAGGGACGAGCGAGGACTTGAGCGCCCAAATCGCCGTGCCATGCGCACGCTCGGGCGGCAGCAGCCTCAGGCAGGTCGTGGCGAGGTGCCAAAAATCCGCCACCGCGATCAGCCTCGATCGAGTAGCGGGAAGAGGTGGCGGCCGTCGGGCCCGAGCGGGAGCGCTTGTGCAGCGCGCCCCGCGCCGACCGGCAGGGTATCGTAGAGATGGGGAAAGAGGATGCCGCCGCGCGAGGGCTCCCATCGCAGTCCCGGTCCCAATGCCGCCGGATCGACGGCCAGGAGTACCAGTCCCGCCTCGCCCGCGCGATGCCTAGCTGCACTCGCCTCGACCTCCGCCGCGGTCGAGAAATGGATGAAGCCATCGCGCAAATCGTCGGCCGAGCCGCGATATTCGCCCTCGGCGAGGGCCGCTTCCCAATCCGCCCATTTGCAAATGTGATAGATGCGCCCCACCGGCATGGCGCGAAGCTAACCGAAAGGCGACCGGGCGGCCAGTGCTGCTGATAACTCGCCGTGCGGCAGTCGAACGGCCCCACCCCGCAGCGCAAGCGAATTTGCATCTCATTTTGGGAATCGGCCGCGGTGGGGTGCCATATCCGAGGTCGATCCGGCTGGCACTCCATTCGCGTGCCGCGAGAATAGGAGTTGCGGGCGAAGCGCTTAGCCGCTTCTCGGCCGGAATAGGCAGCGAGTGCCGCGTCGCCGCCGCGTGTGGCATCGATGTTGCTCAACCACCGGCATCCCCGATTGAAACGCCAATCGACCAATTCCTTTTCGCCTCCGGAGCGGTTCACCGAAATGCCAAACGACGATTTTCCCAATCTTCCCCATGGCCAGGCACTCGCCCGCGCCCTTGAGGTGCTCGAGGCGATCGGGGAAGCCGGCCTTGCCGTCGTCCCCATCGAGCCGACCGACGCCATGATCGAGGCGCTCGCCCGTGCTGCTGGAATGAGCCCCGCCGCCGCCCGCGAGATCTACAGCACCCTCCTCAAAGCGGCGGAGTGAGCGGCGCACCTGTCCGTCGTTTTTGACGCGCTGCAGCATAAGTGCCGCCACCAGCGTCAATTTGCGCCCAACTCAACCCTGTCTCGCGAATCCGGCGGGTGGACAAGTGCCACGCACTCGGTATGCTGAGCGGCCTCATCGGGTCTCGGGAAAGTTT
>DATDHA010000272.1:0-5606 GCA_036521815.1 Alphaproteobacteria bacterium
GGTAGCACCGAAGGCCGGGGCCTCGGCAAGCAGTGCTGCGGATTGCGCTGGCGCCGATTGCGCTGGCGGGGATATCTGCGGTCCTGGTGTCTCGGGCACCTTGACCGGCGATTGGGTGGTCAAGAAATCGGACGGCAGTTCCTGCGGCTCGGCCGGCAGTTTGGGCGCCTTGGAATAGTCGGGATTGTAGGTCGCACTCGTGTTGTCCGCCTGAAGCGCCTTGACCAGATCGTTGCGAGCCGCCTTCGATGGGACTGGCGGCGGGGTGTCCGGGACACTCGAGAGATTCGGAAACGGCTGATCGACGCCCGGCAGCGGCTGTTTGACGTGCTGGACGAGCCCTTCCCGAAGATCCAAGTTGGTCTTATCGGTGCAAGCCGCCAGCAGAAGCACCGCCGTCGCAACGATGACCGAAACTCGATGAACGCGCACGAAACCTCGATTCGGATCCGGAGGCCCGGCGAGTGGCCGGTGCCGCCCACGCACCTCAACCGACTGAATGTCGGTTGCTAATATCGTGTAATCGAACGATATATAGAGCGCAAGGTTTGAGGCGGGGCGGACCTTGGAAGCCGAATGGGTCCCAGGACCACGTCTCCCGGTGCGAAGAGGAAATTCCCGATGGCGACGGAAAGCGACGCGGAGCGCAAGGGTCCCGACATCAAGTTGCCCGATCCGATCGAGCTCTCGCGCGCGATGGCCAAGATCGCGGAGCGCAGCCAGACGCTGGTGACCGATTTCCTCACCCGCCAGGCGGCCGGCCGTCACGTCGGGATGGCCGATCCGCTCAATGTCGGCAACGCCTTCCTCGAAATGACCGCCAAGATGATGTCGAACCCGGCCAAGCTCATGGGTGCGCAGGTCAATCTCTGGCGCGACTATATGACGCTTTGGCAAACGACGACGCGGCGCTGGCTTGGCGAGCAGGCCGAACCGGTCGCGGAACCTTCGCCCGAGGATCGCCGCTTCAAGGATCCCTCGTGGGAGGAAAACCAGCTTTTCGACTTCATCAAACAATCCTATCTGCTGACCTCGCGCTGGATCACCGACACGGTGCGCGACGTCGACGGCCTCGACGAAAAGACCGCCAAGAAGGTCGATTTCTACACGCGTCAATTCGTCGACGCGATGGCGCCATCGAATTTCGTGCTGACCAATCCCGAAGTCATCCGTGCAACCGTGGAATCGAGCGGGGAAAACCTGGTGAAGGGGCTTTCGAACCTGCTTGGGGACCTCGAGCGGGGCAAGGGCAAGCTCCACATCAAGATGACCGACATGGAGGTCTTCAAGCTCGGCGAGAACATCGCAGTCACGCCAGGGAAGGTCGTCTTCCAGAACGATCTCATTCAGCTCGTCCAGTATGCGCCGACGACGGCGGAGGTCTACAAGCGCCCGCTCCTCATCGTCCCGCCGTGGATCAACAAGTTCTACATCCTCGATCTGCGCGAGAAGAACTCGTTCATCAAGTGGGCGGTCGGCGAAGGCCATACGGTGTTCGTCGTCTCGTGGGTCAATCCCGACGAGCGCCTGGCCGCGAAGTCTTTCGAGGACTACATGTTCGAGGGCATCCTCGCCGCCCTCGGCGCCGTCCAAAAGGCGACCGGGGTCGAAGACATCAACGTGATCGGCTATTGCCTCGGCGGCACCCTCCTCGCTTCGACCCTCGCCTATATGGCCGCCAAAGGCGACAAGCGCTTCAAGAGCGCGACGTTCTTCACGACGATGGTCGATTTCGAAGAGGCGGGCGAACTCGGCGTCTTCATCGACGAGGAGCAGCTTGCCTCCCTCGAAGCCATGATGCGCGAGAAGGGCTATCTCGAAGGCTCGGCCATGGCGACGACCTTCAATATGTTGCGCGCCAACGATCTCATCTGGTCGTTCGTCGTTAACAATTACCTGCTCGGAAAGGATCCGTTCCCGTTCGACCTCCTCTATTGGAATGCGGATTCGACGCGGATGCCGGCGGCGATGCACAGCTTTTATCTGCGCAAGATGTACCAGGAGAACCTGCTGGCGATTCCGGGCGGGATCGAGCTTGGGGGTGTCGCGATCGACCTCACCAAGATTTCTCTTCCCACTTTCATCCTCTCGACGCGCGAAGACCACATCGCGCCCTGGAAGTCGACCTTTGCCGTGACCAGGGTTTACCAGGGTCCAGTCAAGTTCTGTCTCTCGGCCTCCGGCCATATCGCGGGCGTCGTCAACCCGCCAAATGCGCAGAAATACTGCTACTGGACGAACGGCAAGAAGGTATCGTCGGCGGACGAATGGTTCGCGGGTGCGGAGCAGCACACGGGCTCCTGGTGGACCGAGTGGGGCAAGTGGATCGCCAAGCACGGCGGCGCCATGGTGAAGGCGCGCGTGCCGGGCGCGGGCAAGCTCAAGGCGATCGAGGACGCGCCCGGCTCCTACGTGCGCGTCAAGGCGGGGAGCTGAGCGGGCGGGGTCCGCATATAATGGTGAGCGGCACTCTCAAGCGGTGCCGAGATAGCGTGCACCGAGCGCCCTGTAGTGCTCGGCCAAATACGGAATATCCGCAAGCTCCGCGTCGGTGAGTTCGCGCATGAACTTCGCGGGATATCCCGCCCAAAGCTGCCTCGATTTCACGACCTTGCCGGGGGTCACGACCGCGCCGCCCGCGACCATCGCACCCTCTTCGACGACCGCCCGATCCATCACCGTGGCGCGCATCCCGATGAAGGCGCCATTCCGGATCGTGCAGGCATGGATCAGCGCGCAGTGTCCGACGACGACGCCGTCGCCGATGTGGGTCGGCATCCCACCTTCGCCGTGCCGGTCGCTGTTGACGTGGACGACCGTGCCGTCCTGAAGGTTCGTCTTGGCGCCGACGCGGATCGCGTTCACGTCGCCGCGCAGAACGCAGCCGAACCAGATCGAAGCGCCCGCACCGATCTCGACGTCGCCGATGACGGTCGCGGTGGGGGCGACGAACGCATCGGGCGCTATCCTCGGCAGCTTGCCCTCGAACGGAATGATGAGGCCCGGCATCGCTCCCGGCACCTTACGGGAAGAGTGGCTGTTGTTCGAGCCCGGTAACCTCGGCGAGGCCCTGCATCACGTTCATGTTCTGCACCGCCTGCCCCGAAGCGCCCTTCACCAGATTGTCGATCACGGAAACGATGATCGCCCGGCCGGGCAGGCGGTCGGCAAAGACGCCGATGAGACAATGGTTCGAGCCGCGCACATGCCGCGTCGCCGGTGCGATGCCCTTCGGCAGGATTTGCACGAAGGGCTCGTCGGCATAGCGATTTTCAAGGGTTGCCCGAAGATCGTCCGCCTTGGCCCCATTCGCAAGCCGCACATAGATCGTCCCGAGGATGCCGCGGTTCATGGGCATGAGGTGCGGCGTGAAGTTGACCGTGATCGGCCGCCCCGCCGCCTCCGAGAGGCCCTGCTCGATCTCGGGCGCATGGCGATGCTTGGCGACGGCGTAGGCGTGAATGCCTTCGGCCACCTCGGCGAACAGCATGTCCTCGCGCGCCGAGCGGCCCGCACCCGTAACCCCTGACTTTGCATCGATGACGATGTCGTCGGCGTCGATCTCGCCCGCTTCGACGAGCGGAATGAGAGGCAGCTCCGCCGCGGTCGGATAGCAGCCGGGATTGGCCACGAGCCGCGCAGTCCTGATCGCGTCGCGCTTGATCTCGGTGAGGCCATAGACCGCTTCCTTCTGCAGATCGGATGCGCGATGCTCGTGACCATACCATTCGGCATAGGTAGCGACGTCGTGGAGGCGGAAATCGGCCGAAAGATCGACGACCTTGAGCCGCTTCGGAAGGGCCGCGATCACCTCCTGCGTGGTGCCGTGGGGGAGTGCGCAGAAGACGAAATCGGCCTTGTCCCAGTCGCCATCCTCGATCTTGATGAGGTCCGGAAAGCCGGCCGCCGCAAGATGGGGAAAGACGCTGCCGAGCGGCTTGCCGGCGTGGCGATCGGCGGTGAGGAGCGTTATCTCCGCTTCGGGATGGCGCGCGAGCAAGCGCAACAACTCGGCTCCCGTGTAGCCGCTTGCGCCCAAAATCCCGATCTTGATCCGGTTCGTCTTGCTTGCCATCGCACGCTGCCTTTCGAGCTTGCAGGAAAGAGTAGGGCCTCGCTCGGCATACGAAAAGGGGCGTCCCCTGGAGGACGCCCCTTCACATGAAATGAGCAGGTTCCTCGAGGTTACCGCTTCGAGAACTGGAAGCTACGTCGCGCCTTGGCCTTGCCGTACTTCTTGCGCTCGACCACGCGGGCGTCGCGCGTCAGGAACCCGGCCTGCTTGAGGCCCGGCCGCAAATCGGGCTCATAATAGACGAGTGCGCGGCTGATGCCGTGGCGCACCGCACCCGCCTGGCCCGAAAGCCCGCCGCCGACGACCGTGCAGATCACGTCATATTGGCCGACGCGATTGGTCACCGCGAAAGGCTGGTTGAGCAGCATGCGCAACACGGGGCGCGCGAAATAGACCTGGCTTTCGCGGCCGTTGACCGTGATTTTCCCGTTTCCCGGCTTGATCCAGACGCGGGCGATCGCGTTCTTGCGCTTGCCCGTCGCGTAGGACCGCTTGAGCGCGTCGATGCGAGGTTGAGCCGGCTGAGCCTGGACGTCCATCTGCTCGGCCATGGCTATGAGCTCCTCTTGTTTTTCGGATTGGCGGCGGAGAAGTCGACCTCCTCCGGGTTCTGCGCCTCATGGGGATGGCTCGGGCCGGCATAGACGCGCAGATTGCCCATCTGCCGCCGGCCAAGCGGCCCGCGCGGAACCATGCGCTCCACCGCCTTGACGATCACGCGCTCGGGGTGCTTGCCGGCCAGGATCTGGCCGATCGCCCGCTCCTTGATGCCGCCCGGATAGCCCGTGTGCCAATAGAACTTGTGGTCCTTGAGCTTGTGGCCGGTGACGTGGACCTTCTCGGCATTGATCACGACCACGTTTTCGCCCGTGTCGACGTGGGGCGTGTAGATCGCGCGATGCTTGCCGCGCAGACGCCGCGCGATCTCGGCGGCGAGACGGCCGAGGACGACACCCGCCGCATCGAACAGCACCCATTTCTTCTCGACCTCGGCCGGCTTGGCGACATAGGTCTTCATCGAGTCCATCATACCCATCGAGCAGTCCGATCCGAAAGAAAAGGCCCCGCGGTCGATCTCAAGGGGGCCGGAACAGGCGGCGGAATATGGCACGATCTTCGTCAAAGTCAATGGGAAATTGCCCGGATTTGCACGGGTTTCCCGTGCGGTATCACGGTACCGCGGTGCTTCCGGCGTGCGCTTGGCCCGGCAGGGCATAGGTCCCGGCAATGTGCGCGACGGGCGTCCCGTCGCCCGCCGAATAGAGCCTCACCTCGACGACGGCGAGGCGCCGGCCCATCCGCAAAAGCGCCGCCTCGGCCACCATGTCGACGGGCTTGGGCGCGCGCAGGAAATGGATGGAAAGGTTGCTCGTGACGGCCATGATCGCATCGCCACGCATGCCGAGTACCGCCGCATACATGGCACAATCGGCAAGCGCCATCATGGCGGGTCCGGCAATCGTGCCACCCGGTCGGACGAGATCGTCGCGGAAGGGCAAGCGGATCGTTGCCTTGCCCTCGCCGATCGCTT
>DATDHA010000273.1:0-2852 GCA_036521815.1 Alphaproteobacteria bacterium
TCTATTATTTGTATTCGCCGGCGGCACGCGCCGCTGGCGCCCGATGCTACTTCGGAAACTCCGAAGTTAACAATGGACTCAAAACCGGGCTCGAACTTTTCCGTTTGCAGACCGCTTGGTGTTGGTGCGAGTTTGAATCGCGATTCAAAATGGAAATCCGGGCCGAGAACTCAACCTCGACCGCAGTGGTGGTGGAGTCGTCCGAGAACCATGCGGCAGTCATGCTCGGGGAGATTGGCCCATGATTCTGAAGGAGACGAAGATGGACTATGAAACGATCCGATACTCGGTCGAGGACCACGTGGCCCTTCTGACCTACGATCGGCCCGATCAGCGCAATGCGATCAGCCGCCGGATGAACTCGGAGCTCCAGCACGCCTGGCAGCGCTTTCGGGACGAAGACGATGCGTTCGTGCTCGTCATGACGGGAGCCGGAGAGGCCTTCTGCGCTGGCTGGGATCTCGCGGATGCCGCCGAGTGGCCGCGCGAGGATTGGGACACTTACCGCAGGAACCTTCACAACGTCGCCGGCGTATGTGGGTATACGCGCAAAGTGGACGTCTTCAAACCCGTCATCGCGGCGGTGAACGGCTACGCGGTTGCGGCGGGCCTCGAGACCGCACTCCTCGCCGACATCCGGATCGTTTCGGAGACCGCCGTCTTCGGCGCCTTCGAGCGCCGCTGGAACATCGTTGCAGGAGACGGCCTGACCGTGCGCCTGCCGCTGGTGGTCGGATTCGGGCGCGCCATGGAACTCATCATCACGGGCCGGCCGGTCGGCGCCGAGGAAGCGCTGCGCATCGGTCTGGCCAACGAGGTCGTGCCGCGAGAGCAGGTTCTCCCCCGCGCCCTTGAGCTCGCGCGCGAGATCGCGAAGCTGCCTCAGGGAGGTATTCGCACTGACAAGGAAACGGTCATGCGCAATGTCGGCCGCACGCTCGAGGAGCAGCTCCGCAACGAGGCCGAGGCTACTCTCTCCATGTGGCTCCGCAGAGACTCCCATGCGATCGGAGCCCGCTCGTTCAAGGAGCGGCGAAAGCCGGAGTGGCCGAACCGCGGCCTCTGACTTCAGCCGGGCGCTGCGCATCGCGCATGTCACCATAGTCTCTCGCATACATGCGCGTTCGCGTGACATCGGCGATCGGCGGACAAATTCGGTGGCGCCGGATAGTGTTGATTGAGGTCAGCCGAGAATGGCAGAAGCTCAGTTCTTCGTGGGAATCCATGGCGTGATAGCAAACCGCGGGCGCATCCTGGTGTTGCGCCGCGCGCCCACGATGACCTACCAGCCCGGAGCGTGGGACCTTCCGGGCGGGCACCTGTGCGTGGGTGAGAGTCTCGAGGAATGCCTGCTGCGAGAGATCAAGGAAGAGACTGCGCTGGATGCCACAATCGAGCGCATGCTCGGGATGCATAGCATGGCTGCCCAGCCGTACCTGCAGGCACTCTATGCGTGCAGGCTGACCGTGTATCAGCAGCTAAAGCTTCATCCCGGCGAGCACGTCGAGTCGCGTTGGGTCACGCTCGGCGAGTTGGAGAGCCTCGGGAAGATTCCGTACCTGGAACGGATTCTCGCCCGCGGGATGCTGTCGTATTTGAAGGGCTGAACCGGCTCATCTCCGCATCAATTTGCCGCGCCAGTAGCCGAGGAAATTGGCGCACTCCAGCTCGTGATAGATCGCGGTTTCCGCGTCGCCGCGAATCGCCGCCGCCGTCATTCGCATCGCGTTCCTGACGAGTTTGTCGAGGCCATTGTGGCTGGCTCCTGCGGTAATGGCGCTGCCGATTCCATATGCGAAACTCTTGCGCAACAGATAGTTGCGGGTCATCCGCTCGGCGCCGATCTGGTGATGAACGATCGCGCCCCGCGCAAAGCCGATCGCGCCCCGGCGCGCGATAATCCGCTGGAACAGTTCGGTGTCCTCGCCCGATATCGGATTGCCGCCGACGACGCCGAGATCCTCGCGAAACATCCCGAACCGCTCGAAGGTCTCGCGCCGAAACCCGACGTTGGCGCTGAAGTAATTGCTATGCACCTCGGCGCGTTCGAGAGGCTCGCACTCGATCAGGTTGCGATCGTGTACCGCCAGTTTGACCCACAGCTTCGGACCGAGCCATCGCGGCGGCGCCACCGTCCATTTCGGCACGACCATCCCGCACGCCGCGTCGAGGGTGCGCCGCTGGAGTTCGGCGAGCATCTCATCCGCCCAATTCGGTTCCGCAATCGCATCATCGTCGAGGAAGAAGACAAAATCGGCGTCTGTTTCGCGCACCGCGCGGTTGCGGGCGAAGCTCGAGCCCGCACCTGTCTCGAAGACGCGCCTCACCGTCAGAGGTGAAGTTGCGCGGAAGGAATCAACGGCCGCCGCAGTGTCGTCCGTAGAGTTGTTGTCCACCACCAGGCAATCAAGCTCGACTTCGGCGGAAACCCGCTGCGCGGCGACGCTCGCAAGCGTTTCGCGCAGCGTCGATGCGCGGTTATGGGTGGGAATCGCGACGGTGATACGGATACTCAATTCGAAAAGCTTGCACGCGCGAGCGGGCATGCCCGCTCGGTAGCCGCTCCAGCGCTAATCATAACGAACCCGCGCCTTCGCGCCGACCATCGGACGCGAAGACGCGGGCTTTTGCCGGGATTGCTGCCGGCTAGTGGATCTTCGGCAACGGAGGCGGCGGCGGGGCCGCGGTCGGCTCCGCCGCGGGAGCGCCCGCAGCCGACGGGGCGCCTGCGGCCTGCGAAGCACCCGCCGCCGGCGCCGCGCCCGCGGCCGGCGTCGGGGTCGGGGTTGGCGTCGGCTGCAGCTTGGGCAGCGGCGCGGTCGATTGCGTGAACACGATCGACGTCACGTTGA